>CADDZG010000056.1 GCA_902812355.1 Actinomycetota bacterium
GGTCGTGGAGGCGCTGGCCACCGCACTCGAGCCGCGTCTGCCCCTGCTGCTCGAGCTGTGGTCGCGCGCGCTCCAGCGGCGTCCCGGCCACGCCGCCGTGGCCGGCAGGGTGTTCTCCACCCTGCGCCGGGAGGTCGCCCGCCACCTCGACCCGGCCGATCCCGCCCAGGCCCCCGAGGTGGTCGTGCCCCAGGCGGTGTTCGCTGTGTGGGCGCGCATGCTGGCGTACGCGCTGCCACCTCAGGCGTCCCCGCCGGGGGCGCTGCGGGTCGTGCCCCCCGGAGCGCCCGCCTGAGTCGATCGCTCCGTCCGCATCCACCAACGAGGCTTATCGTGGCTGGGTCGGCCCGCGCGGGCCGTAGCCGGCTCCGGGCCCGAGGAGGTGTGGAGCGACGCCGTGACGACCCTGCAAGTGGTGACCGTGCTGGTGCTGTCCTATCTGATCGGCGCCCTGTCGTTCTCGAACGTGATCGCCTGGATCGTCAAAGGGGTCGACCTGCGGCGGGTCGGTACCCGCACCGTGTCGGGGACCTCTTTGTACCGTGTCGCAGGCTTCGTGCCGCTGGCTGTGGCCGGGATCCTGGACATCGCCAAGGGCGCGGTGGGTCCCCTGCTTGCCGAGCCCGGACGTCACCCGGCGGTGGCGGCGATCGCCGCCGGGCTCGCAGTGGCCGGCCACAACTGGTCCCCGTTTCTCCAAGGGGCCGGGGGCCGCGGCCTGTCCCCCTCGATCGGGGCTCTGGCCGTGGTGGCGTGGCCCGGGGCGCTGGTCGTTCTCGGCGCGCTGGCCCTCGGCCGCTTGCTGCGTCACACGGGGCTCGTGACCTTCATTGCGCTGCTGGGCCTGATAGCGTTCCTGGCCTGGCTGTACGGGCCGCACGGGGCTGCGGCGGGCGGGGCGGTGGTGGCCCCGATGTTGGTCAAGAGGGTCCTGGGTAACCAGATGCCACAGGATGCGCGCGGTGGAAGGGTGTTCGTGAACCGACTTCTGTTCGACCGGGACGAGCTCGAGGAACCGGCCCCGTGACACGCGCCTGCGGGCCGTGTACCGGCGCCTGCAGGGGGCGCGGGCGGTGAGCGTGTCGGTGGTGACCGACAGTGCGGCCGGCTTGCCGCCGGAGGTTGCCGAGCGCTACGGCATCACGGTGGTACCGGCGTGGCTGGTGATCGGAGGCGAGCAGCGGCGCGAGGACGAGGTGCCGCCGCGCGAGGTGCTCGAACGCTGGGACGAGGGCGTGTCGACGTCGGTGCCGACACCCGCGGACTTCGTCGACGCGGTGCGCCGCAGCGGGGGCGGCGACGGCACCGTGGTGCTGACCGTCGCCGGGGCGCTCACCGGCATCAACCGCTCGGCCGAGATCGCCGCCCGTGAGCTCGGTGAGGGGGTGCGTGTGCTCGACACCGGGACCGGCGTGGGCTCGCAGGCCCTGATCGCGGTGGCCGCGGCGCGCGCCGCCGCCGCCGGAGCGACGCTCGAGGAGGTCGTGGACGTGGCCGAGTCGGTGGGCCGGCGCGTGATGCTGGTGGCGACCCTGAGCGACCTTGAGCACCTCGTGCGCAGCGGCCGGGTGCCGGGCCTGGCGCGCTGGGCGGGGCGCCAGCTCAACCTCAACCCGATCGTCGAGCTCGGGGCCGGCAGGGTGCGGCCCCTGCGCCCGTCGCTGAGCCGCGAGGCCGCCTTCGAGCGCATGATTGCCCGGGTGCGCCGCAACGCTCCGGCCGGCGACGCGATCCTGCACGCGGTCGCCTTCCACTCGCTCGAGCCCGACGTCGCCGAGCGCCTGCTCAAGCGGGTCACCGACGGCGCGGCCACCGGCGACGTCTTCGTCGGGGCTTTCGGAGCGGCGATGGTGAGCCACGCCGGGCCCGGCGTCGTCGGGCTGTCGTGGTGGTGGGAGGAGACGCCGGGGTGAGGCCGCTGCAGCGGATCGGGGCGGCCGAGCTGCGCCGCGTGATGCTGCGCTACCGCGACGTGCTGCGCGGGCACCAGCAGGAGCTGAACGACCTCAACGTCTACCCCGTGCCCGACGGCGACTCGGGGACGAACATGCGTCTCACGATGGACGCGGTGGCGACCCAGCTCCACGACGCCGGCGACATGATCGCGGTGTGCCGGGCGATCTCCAGGGGGGCCCAGCGCGGCGCGCGCGGCAACTCCGGGGTGATCCTGTCGCAGATCCTGCACGGCATGGCCAAGGTGCTGGCCGGCGGGGACGCGGTCGGCGGCTCGGACCTCGCCGCCGCCCTGCGCAAGGGCTGCGAGATCGCCTACGACGCGGTGCACGATCCCAAGGAGGGCACGATCCTCACCGTGGTGCGCGCCGCGGCCGATCACGCCGGCGCCGCGGCGGAGCGGGGTGCCGGCCTCGCCGAGGTCCTCGAGCGCGCGCTCGCGGGGGCCGAGGAAGCGCTGCGGGAGACCCGCGACATGCTCCCCGAGCTGCGTCGAGCCGGCGTGGTCGACGCCGGGGGCAAGGGGCTCACGCTGCTGCTCGAGGCGTTCCTCGCCGAGGTCGAGGGACGGCCGGTGCACGAGCCCGAGCCCTCCACCCGCTCGCACGCGCCCGGGCAGGACGAGGACCGCGGCTCACCGCGCTACGAGGTGATGTTCTTCCTCGAGGCCGACGACTTCGCGATCGCGCGCTTCCGCAAGGAATGGGCAACGCTCGGAGACTCGATCATCGTGGCCGGCGAGGAAGGTCACTACAACTGCCACATCCACACCGACGACATCGGGCGGGCGATCGAAGCGGGGATCGAGGCCGGGCGACCCAGCGCCATACGGGTTACCGACCTCGAGCGTCACGGTCACGCCGCCATCGAGCGGCGTCGGTCCGGCGGTCCTTCCGCGCGCGCCGCCGGGTGCGCGCTCGTGGTGGTCGCCGACGGCGAGGGCACCCGCAGCCTGCTCGAGGGGCTCGGAGCAGTTGCCGCCCTCGACCCCGAGGGCGCCGACGCCGATGCCCTGGCGAGCTATCTCGCAGACCTCGGCGCTCGCGGCGCGGTGGTGCTGACCGCGGGGGAGCCCGCCGCCGAAGCGGCGCGCGACGCCGCCTCCCGGGTGGACGTCGACGTCGCAGTGGTGCCGGCGTGCGGTGAGGCGGAGGCACTCGCAGCGGCGGTGTTCTTCGATCCCGGCCTCACCCCCGACGCCAACGCCGCGGCGATGTCGGAGGGTGCGGCCCGGGTCAAGGTCGGACGGGTGCGCGGCGACGCCGGGTCCGGCTACGTGGCCGTCAATCGCCACGGGCAGATCGCGCGCGCCGCGACCCTGCAGGAAGCCGCCCGCCGCTTGCTCGATCACCTCGTGTCCGAAGGCGACGAGGTCGTCACCGTGCTCGAGGGCCGCGGCGCCGACGAGCAGGTCACCGCCGCGCTGCGCGCCCACCTCGAGGACGCGCACCCGCACGTCGTCACCGAGGTGCATTCCGGGGGCCAGAAGGATCCCTACGTCTTCGGGGTCGAGTGACGCTGCGGTGGGGGTGGCGGCGGTGCGGCCGCCGCGGCCTCGGCCATCTGCTCGCCCGGATCGCGCAACGTACCCAGCTGCACGACGTCGCGTCGGAACATCAGGGCGACCGCCCAGTCGAGCGCGATGCGCGCCTTGCGCCCCAGCGTCGGGACGCGCGACAGATGGTAGGTGCGGTGTAGGAACCACGCGAGGGGCCCCCGCAGGTTGAGGTGCAGCGGGGCGATCGTGGCCACCCCCTGGTGGTTGCCCATCGACACCAGCAGGCCGAGGTTGCGGTAGGTGAACGGCCTCAGGCGCCGCCCCCGGATCGTGGCCGCGACGTTGGCCCCCAGCAGCTTGGCCTGGCGCAGCGCGTGCTGGGCCGTCGGGGGGCACGTCCCGCCGGTGGGATCGGGCACCGCGGCGCAGTCGCCTGCGGCCCATACCCTGGGGGCCGTGGGTACCCGCAGGAAACGATCGGTCGGTACCCTGCCGAGCCTGTCGAGTTCGGCCCCGAGGTCGGCGACCAGCGGCTGGGCCCGGACGCCGGCGGTCCACACGATCGTGTCCGCGGCGACCTCGGTGCCGTCGGACAGGCGCACGACGTGGTCTTCGATCGCCGTCACCGTGGTGCGCAGCCGGACATCGATCCCGCGCTCGCGCAGCCGCTCCCCGGCATAGGCGCCGAGCCCGGGGTCGAGTTCGGGCAGTATGCGGTCGCGCGCCTCGACGAGGATCCAGCGCATGTCCTCGGGACGCACCCGATGCAGGCCGCGGCACGCATCCCGGGCGAGGCTCTCAAGCTCGGCCACGGCCTCCACGCCGGCGTAACCGGCCCCCACGAACACGAAGGTGAGGGCGCGTTCGCGCACCACCGCGTCGTCGGTCGACTCCGCCGCCTCGAGACGGGCGATCACTTGGTTGCGCAGGTAGATGGCTTCCGACACGGTCTTGAAGCCGATCGCGTGCCGGGTGAGGCCGGGCACCGGGTCGAGGCGTGACACCGATCCGACGCCGACCACGAGGTGGTCGTAACCGAGCTCGTAGGGCGGGCCCTCCAGGGGAGCGATGGTGACCCGACGGGCGTCGGTATCGATGCGGGTGGCCCGTCCTACCAGCACCTCGGTGCGCCGCAGGGTGCTGCGCAGAGGGATCACCACGTGGCGCGGCTCGAGACTGCCCGACGCCGCCTCGGGCAACAGCGACTGGTAGGTCATGAACGACACCGGGGACACCAGCGTGACGTCGGCGTCGGAGGGCCCCAGGGTCCGCTCCAGCGTCAGCGCGACGTAGAGCCCGACGCAGCCGCCGCCAAGTATCAGCACGCGCGTTCGGCTCACGCCGCCCCCTCCTCGCGGCTCCCGGCTCCCACCGGGGCGCCGCCGCCCTCCGGGCCGCCCGCCTGCGGCAGATCACTCGAGGTACGCCGGCTCTCGATGCGCGCCGCCGTCACGAGGAACCACCCCACGAGGACCAGCCACAGGGCGCCCACGGCGCCAAGCGTATCCATCCCAGGACTCCGGCGGCGATCAGCCCGGCTCCGAAGAGCTGCCCGAGCATGCCAGCCAGGCGCGAACAGCGCTCCGACACGTCCTGCTCGGGTTGCTGGTCGACAGGCCAGACCACGCTTATGCGCTCAAGCGGCGGCTCTCGCCGGGCCAGCCCCCCGAGCGCCTGATCAACGACGGCGTGCTCTACCCCCTGCTCGCGTAGCTGGAGGGCGAGGGGCTCGTGTCCAGCAGCGAGCGTCCGGGCGAGCGCGGCCGGGCACGGCGTGTGTACGCGGCCACTCGCGCTGGCCGCGCAGAGTTCAGGCGCTGACTGCGCTCGGAGGAGGACGAGGAGGGCCCGCCGCTGCACGAGCTGTTCGTCGCTCACCCGCTGGTCAAGTTGCTCTTCGCCCGCCATCTCGGCCGTGAGCGGACGCGCCAAGTTCGACCGCCACGCCCCGCGCGTCACGGAACGGTGGACGCGCTCGAATCGCTGAGGTCGCTCACCGCTTCCGGCTCCGCGCGCGACCTCGGCCCGTCGCTGCTCGAGCTCGAGCTGCGAGACCGGCTCGCCTGGCTTCGCAGCGAGAGCGATCGCCTGGCGCAAGCAGAGGTGCGCCGCCGTTGACGTGCGTCACCTGGGTTCGATCTCGTAGTGCACGGTCTCGTAGCGGAGCGCCCGGTGGAGCCACGGCACGAGGAACCGCTGCAGCACTGGGTGCCGCTTGGCGAGCGCCCGGCGTGCGGCCTCGGCATCGGCGCCCTCGAGCAGCCGGGCACGCGCGGGAAGCGTCGGCCCGAGTGGCTTGCCCCTCAGGGTCGAGGGCGTAACCTCCACGAGCGGGTTTCGCCGCAGGCGCTTGAACTTCCACGTCTTCGTGTAGGTGCGGAAGAAGATGCGTGTGCGCTCCACCGCCACGCTCACGGGCGTCCCGACCGGCGTGCCGTCCTTGCGGAACGTGGCGAGCAGCATCGTCTTCCTCGTGCTGAGCGTGGTCGCAAGCTCCTGCTGTGTCGGCGTCGTCGCACCATCTCCGCCGGTTTCTGTCAACGAGCTGGAAGTCATACGTCCTCCTGTTCCGACCTTCCTGCTCCTGAGACGAGACGTAGACCGAGGCTGTGACATTTCCCATCCACGGCCCGGCCGCAACAGAGTCAACGCGGCGATCGCAAACGCGGCGATCACGAGCAAGCTGCCCAAGGTCCACGCAAGGCGGAAACCGACGACCAGGGCATGAGCCGGCGGGCCGCTCGCATGGGCGGTTCGGTGGCTGGCGACCGCGGCGAGCAAGGCAAGACCGAGCGCGCCGCCCACCTGCTGCGACGTGTTGATGAGACCTGAGAGCACTCCGGCGGTCTGCGGCGTCGCCTTCGCCATTGCGAGAGTCATGGCGCCCGGCAAAACGAAGCCGCCGCCGAGCGCGAACAGCAGGGCGCTCGGGAGGACGTCACGCGCGTAGCGGCCGTCCACGGGCGTGCGTGCGAGGAGCGCCATTCCCGCCGCGACCGCCAGAAGGCCCCCGAGATAGGCGAGGCGCACGCGCCGTACGTGCGGAAAGGCGAGCAGCGAGATCGCGCCGATCCCGAGCGCGATCGGCAGGAGCCCGAGCCCCGCCCCGGCGGCCGAGAAGCCGAGCACGCGTTGCAGGTAGAGCGTCATCAGGAACTGGAACCCGAACATGGCCCCGACCATGAGCGCGTGCGCCACATTCACCCCAGCCACGGTGCGGTCGCGAACCGGTCCCGGCGGCAGCAGAGGACGCGAGCTCGTGCTTTGGCGGCGGACGAAGGCGCCCAGGAGCGCCACGGCGGGCGCGGCAAGGAGCGGCTGTTGTACGAGCGCCGCGATTGCGCTCATCACGCCGCCGACGAGCAGCCCTGCGCTCGGCGCGTCGGCGCCGGTCCGCAGCCCGGCACCGCCCTCGGCGGGTAGGACGCGCCGCCAGACGGCCGCCGTGACGAGGCCGACCGGGACGTTGAGCACAAAGGCCCAGCGCCAGCTTGCGGCGGCGGTGACCATCCCGCCGAGGAAGAGACCCAGCGAGGCACCCGTTGCGCCGACCATCGCGTAGATGCCCATCGCACGCGCGCGGATCCGCTCGTCACCGAAAAGCGCGCTGACAATGCCGAGCGCGACCGCGGACGCCAGCGATCCGCCGACTCCCTGAACAAAGCGCGCGGCCACCAGCGCCGGCCCCGTCGGGGCCGCGGCGCACGCGGCCGACGCGACTGAGAACAGCGCCATGCCGGCAAGCAGAACGCGTGAGCGGCCGATCAGGTCGCCGACACGGCCGGCGAGCAGCAGCAGGCCGCCGAAGCCGATCAGGTAGCCGTCGACGACCCACGAGAGAGCCTTGGTCGAGAAGCTCAGGTCGCGCTGGATGCTCGGCAGCGCGACCGCGACGACCGTCTCGTCGACGATTGCCATCAGCGTTGCAGCGCAGACGACGGCGAGCGCGAGCCGCCGGCCGTGAGGGATCGTGACCGCGGCTGAAGAACTCATGGCCGCAGCGTAGCATGTCGTCAGCTAGTAGACGATCTGTTAGCTGACAGCCGTTCCTAGCTCGGGTGGCGCCGGCGCCGGCGCGCGCCGCCTTCGAGGTGGAACGGCAGGGCAAGAGGCCCCTCCACCAAGTGCTCGAGCACGCGGATCAGCGCCTGGCGATCGCGAGCTGACACGCCCCTCAGTACCTCGTCGTAGAGGTCTGCCACCACGCGGTCCGCCCGCGCGAGCAGACGAGATCCCTTCGGCGTCACGACGACCACCCGCACGCGCCGGTCACGAGGCGACATCTGCCGCCGTACAAGCCCTGCCTCCTCCAGCCGATCGAGGGTCTCGACCATCGTCGTGCGGTCCATCCATGCCAGCTCAGCCAGCTCACGCTGCGTGTGTTTGCCCTCGGCGGCCTTCGCAAGGGCACAGTAGCCGCGCACGCCGAGCCCGACCTGCTCGAGCGCGGCAGACAGGCGCTCCGCCAGCGCATAGCTGGCCTGGTTGAGGAGCAGCGACAGGTCGACAGGAGGTGGATCGCGGCGCACCGACCGGCACATTATCGCAAGCAGTAGACGATCTATCGGCTGACGTTCTCGCGAAGCCAGGTCTCGAGCCGTGGGCGCGGCACCGCGCCGGTCAGCCCGCCGAGCTCGGCGCCGTCCCGGAGCAGCACGAGCAGGGGGATGGCCTGGACTTCATAGCGGGCCGAGATCACCGGCGCGTCGCTCCAACCCAGCGGTTATACGCGGCGAGCGGCACCACCGCTCCGACGTGCTGGTCATCGGCGGCGGGCTGATCGGCCTGTCGGCCGCTTGGCGGCTCGCGCAGAGCGGTGTGCGAACGACGCTCCTCGAGCGCGAGCACATTGGCGCCGGGGCATCGGGCGTGGCGGCCGGGATGTTGACACCCGTCACCGAACTCGACTACCCCGAAACCGAGGCGCTCGCTGCTCGTTTGGCAGCCCTCGCCCGCTGGCCGGCGTTCGCTGGGGAGCTCTCGGCGCACGGTGGCACCAGGCCCGGGCATGTCCCGGGCGAGCCGCGCCACCCCGCCGAAGAGCCACAGGGTGACCGCCCGTACCCCGATGCCCTCGCGCTCGGCGACGAGGGCATGGCCGAGCTCGTGGGCCAGCAGCGAACCGAAGAACAGCAGCGCGGTGACGACCCCTGCCACTAAGTAGGACCACGACGGGTGCAGGGGCGCGTCCAGCGGCAACGCGCTGGTGGCGAGCTGCCAGGTGAGCAACCCGAAGACCACCACCAGCGACGGGTTGAGCTCGACCGCGATGCCGAGGATCGTGGCGATGCGGAGGTTGTGGCGCACGTGGACCTCCCTAGGTGGAGGCTTCAGTATCGCCGAGCGCACCGGGCCGCGATGATGGCCCCATGGCGGCTGCCGCACTCGATCTCTTCTCTCCCCTCACCCGGGAGTGGTTCGCGTCGTCGTTCCCCGCGCCGACGCCGGCCCAGGACCACGCGTGGCGGCACATCGCCGCGGGCTCCAACGTCCTCGTGGTCGCGCCGACCGGTTCGGGCAAGACGCTCGCAGGTTTCCTGTGGGCAATCGACCGGCTGATCTCCGAACCGGATCCCCCGGCCGGGCGGCGCCTCCGGGTGCTGTACGTGTCGCCGCTCAAGGCGCTGGCGGTGGACGTGCAGCGCAACCTGCGGGCCCCCTTGTTCGGGATCCAGGCCGTTGCCGGGCGCCTGGGATGCCCGCCGCCGCAGGTGAGGGTCGCGGTGCGCACCGGCGATACCCCTCCCGAGCAGCGCCGGCGGCTGCGAACCCAGCCGCCGGACATCCTCATCACCACGCCGGAGTCCCTGTACCTGCTGTTGACCTCGCAGGCGCGCGGCGCCCTCGCATCGGTGCGCACGGTCATGGTCGACGAGGTCCATGCGGTGGCGGGATCCAAGCGCGGCGCACATCTCGCCCTCAGCCTCGAACGCCTCGAGCACCTGTGCTCGCAGCCGGTGCAGCGCATCGGGCTGTCGGCCACCGTCCGCCCGCACGACGAGGTCGCCCGCTTCCTCGGGGGCGACAGGCCGGTGAGGGTGGTGGCTCCACCCTCGGACAAGCGCGTGGACATCACGATCGAGGTCCCGGTGGAGGACATGACCGCGCTCGGTGACGGCGGCGAGCTCGGGTCCCCCGGTGCAGCCGAGCGCCGCTCGAGCATCTGGCCGCACGTCACCGAGCGGTTGCTCGAGCTGATCAGGGCGCACCGCAGCACGATCGTGTTCGTAAACTCGCGCCGCCTCGCCGAGCGGCTGTGCGCGCGCCTGAACGAGCTGCACGCGCACCAGCATCCCGACGGCGCCCCTGTGGCCCGTTCGCATCACGGCTCGGTCAGCCGCGAGCAGCGCCTGGTGATCGAGGAGGAGCTCAAAGCCGGCCGGCTCCCGGCGGTGGTGGCGACGTCGTCGCTCGAGCTCGGCATCGACATGGGCGCGGTCGACCTCGTAGTCCAGGTGGAGGCGCCGGTGTCGGTCGCCTCGGGCCTGCAGAGGATCGGGCGCGCCGGCCATCACGTCGGCGCGGTGTCGCGTGGCGTGCTCGTGCCCCGCACGCGCGCCGATCTCCTGCCGTGCGCGGTGACGTCGTTGGGCATACAGCGGGGCGACATCGAGGCGACCGCGATCGTGCGCAACCCGCTCGACGTCCTCGCCCAGCAGATCGTGGCGATGGTGGCGATGGAGCCGTGGAGCGTGGACGAGCTCGAGCGCGTCGTGCGCAGGGCGGCGCCGTTCGCGGGGTTGCCGCGCAGCGTCCTCGAGGCGGTACTGGACATGCTCGCCGGCCGTTACCCGTCGCACGAGTTCGCAGAGCTGCGCGCCCGCCTGCAGTGGGACCGGGCGACCGGCGTGCTCAGCGCCCGTTCGGGAGCCCAACGCCTGGCGGTGACCTCGGGGGGGACGATCCCCGACCGCGGCACCTACGGCGTGTACCTCGCCGGCGGCGGCGGCCGGGTCGGCGAGCTCGACGAGGAGATGGTCTACGAGAGCCGGGTCGGGGAGGTGTTCGTGCTCGGCGCGTCGTCGTGGCTGATCGAGGACATCACCCACGATCGCGTGCTCGTGTCGCCGGCCCCGGGGGCACCCGGCAAGATGCCGTTCTGGCACGGCGATGCCCCCGGCCGTCCGCTCGAGCTCGGCCGGGCGCTGGGGGCTTTCGTGCGTGCCCTGCGGGGACGCCGGGGGCCCGAGCTGCTGGCCGCGGCCGGGCTCGACGATGCCGCGGCGGCCAACCTCCTCGGCTACCTCGACGACCAGCGGGCCGCCACCGGTGCGGTGCCCGACGACCGCACGATCGTGGTCGAGCGCTTCCGTGACGAGCTCGGCGATCACCGCGTGTGCATCCACTCGCTGTTCGGGGCCCGGGTCCATGCCCCGTGGGCCCTCGCCCTGCAGGAGCGACTGCGCCGGGAGCTCGGCGCCGACGCTCAGGCGATCTACACCGACGACGGCATCGTGCTGCGCCTGCCCGACACGGGTGACGACGCGCCGGCCCCGACGACGTTCCTCGATCCCGCCGAGGCCGAGCGCGAGGTGGTCGACGCGGTGCAGGGCTCGGCCCTGTTCGCGGGGCGCTTCCGCGAGTGCGCGGTGCGCTCCCTGCTGCTGCCGCGGCGCCGCCCCGGCGCGCGCACGCCGCTGTGGCAGCAGCGCCAGCGCGCCGCCTCATTGCTCCAGGTGGCATCCCGCTATCCGTCCTTCCCGGTGGTGCTGGAGGCGCTGCGGGAGTGTCTGCAGGATGTCTTCGACGTCCCGGGTCTCGTCGCGTTGATGAACGACATCGCGGCCCGCCGCATACGGGTCGTCGACGCCCGCACCGAGCTGCCGTCGCCGTTCGCCGCGGCCCTGCAGTTCGGCTACGTGTCGGCGTTCATGTACGAGGGCGACGCGCCCCTGGCCGAGCGCCGCGCGCAGGCCCTGGCACTGGATCGGGGACTCTTGGCCGAGCTGCTCGGGCGCGACGAGGTGCGCGAGCTGATCGATCCGGGCGCGCTGGCGTCGCTCGAGGCCGAGCTGCAGCTGCTCGCCGCCGACCGCCGCATCACCTCGGCCGAGCGCCTGCAGGACGCGCTGCGCCTGCTCGGGGATCTCACCGAGGCCGAGCTGCTGCAGCGCAGCGCCGACCCTGCGGCCACCGGGGCGTGGCTCGCCGAGCTCGAGGCGACCCGTCGTGCCGTGCGCATGCGGATCGCGGGGGAGGAGCGCTGGGTGGTGGTCGAGGATGTCGGCCGCTATCGCGATGCGCTCGGAGCGGCCCCTCCTCCGGGGGTGCCGCCGGCCTTCCTCGAGCCGGTAGCCGACCCCGTGGCCGACCTGATCGGACGCTGGGCGGCCCGCCGCGGCCCGTTCACCGCGCCGGAGCCGGCGGCGCGCTTCGGCCTCGGGG
>CADDZG010000057.1 GCA_902812355.1 Actinomycetota bacterium
AACGCGAGGTGGGCGTTGATGGCGTCGGCGACTCGCTCGCCGGCCCGGTTGGTGGCGAACTCCGGCTTGATGTCGGTCATGGTGTAGCCCCCACCTCGCTCAGGTCGCGGTAGTGATACAGGATTGCTTCGAGCCGGGCGTGGTAGTCCCAGCCGGCGTGGAAGGTTTCGAAGATGTGGCGCACGTCGCCCGCATCGAGGCCGTAGAGCAGGGCCACCGCGGCGTCGAGTCGAGCGACGAGGTCGGGCTTTTCGTCGTCGTCCACGGAGGTCACCGGCACCCCGACGGTCTTGGCCCACGCCTCGTAGCGGGCGTCGACCGCGGCGAGGCGCCCGGCGATCGCCTCGACCTCAAGGCGCAGGGGGTCGTCGCGCCCGGGGCGGGGGATCGGGAAACCGTTGAAGATGTGGAAGTTGACATGTGTCTCGACCAGCCGGCGGGCGTACCAGTCGAGTGGGATCGAGCACAGCACGCCGAGCAGGTAGGCCTCGTCGCGCTCGTCGCCCTCGGGCCACAGGAGGTAGGGGGCCTGGTTGGTCATGACGATCTCCGGCGGCACCAGGGCGGCGATCACCGTCCTCGTGTCCGTGGCGCGTGCCACATCGCGGAACGCGACGCGCGCGTACCGGCAAGGGAGCGTGTCGGTGTCCGCGGCCCAGGCCGCGTCGAACTCGCTGAAGGCGGAGCGCGCCTGGCGCTGCTGGCGGACGCGCTTGTCCTGCAGCACCCTCGTCACGTGGGCAGGGTCGGCCCACGCGTAGTAGGTGCCGGTGTCGGGCTCCCACAGGTTGAACGAGGCCCCCTTGTACACGGGCCACAGCCCCTCGGGCTTGTCTGGGTAAAAGTTGAAATGTCGCTTGTCGTTGGTTGCGTCAAACTCACGCACCGGGCGCGCCCGCCAGCCATAGCCCTCGGCGTCGAGCCGGGGGTGGCCCCGCAGCTTGAGGAAGACCTCGAGCGAGCGCGCCGACGGAAGCATGGGGAACGCCGCTCCGGAAGACCAGCTGCGGAGGTCGTCGGCAGAGAACTCCGCCATGGTTGAGGCCCGGATGGCGCGGACGTAGCCAGAGTAGTTGGCGAACGGCCCGGCCAGGCGGACGGACCCAGCGAACTCCCGCCCCTTGCGGATGCTGACGAGGGCCATCGTGTACTGAGGGTGCACGTCCTCGAACACCCATTGCATGTTGTTGAGGAGCAGGGTGACGTCGCTGAACGCGCCGCCGTCTAAGACCGCCTCGCGCCACGACGCGCTGCCTGAGGCGGACAGCGCCGAGCGCGGCAACACGACACCGATCGCGCCGCCGTCGCGCGCGAGCTGCCAGAAGCGCCAGCAGAACGCCTTGTAGAGATCCGGGTCTCCCGAGCCCATGCCCGGATAGGGGCCCGCCAACAGCACGCGCCGCAGCGCCTCGTTGTCCTCGACCTCGCGCTCGTACTCACCCACGAGGTCGGGGCGCACCCGGCGCAGGCGCTCGATCTCGGCCCTCTGCTTGGCTGCCGTCATGCTCTTGAGGCCCGGATACCGGAGCGCCCAGAAGTTGAGCTCCTCGACCGTGGCCTCTTGCCACGGAGGGTTGCCGAGGATGCAGTCGAAGCCGGGGCGCTCTCTCAAGAACACCTCGGGAAAGGCGACGGGGAAGTGCAGCGCCTTGAGCTCGTCGCAGAGATCCTCGGCCCGCTTGAGGTAGGGGTGCTTTGCGACCGCTTCTTCGCTGATCTGAACCGGTGGATCGATCTCGCCGAGGCGCGCCGCGACCGTGAGGTCGAACAGGGCCCGGGCCGGCTCGACCGCCGCTGCGGCCTCGTCCCGTGCCTCTTGGACGGCGCTGACCTCAGCGGCGGTGGCCTCGGTGATGCGGGCCATGCGGCGCAGGGCGGTCTCGGCACGTCCCAGGAAGTCGCGGATGCGGTCGCCGATCAACGAGCCGCCCTTGGAAGGGTCGCTCGAGGGGTCGAGGACGTCGAGCGCTTCGTCGAGGGTCGCGATGCCCATGAGGCTGTTGCCCTGGATGAGGTTGCGGTCGAGGAAGCTCAGGGGAAGGCCGGGCACGAACGTGTGGATCCACAGGGCCAGGCGGGCGAGCTCGACCGCGATCGAGTTGAGGTCGACGCCGTAGACGCAGCGGCGAGCGACCTGGCGGCGCAGCAGGCTGGCGGGTTCGATCTCGATGCCGTCGGCGAGGTCTCCGAGCGCCGTGAGCGCCGCGGCCCGAAGCCTCTGGAGCTCCGCGGAGATCGGCGCCACCGGGTGCAGGGCGAGGAAGGACGACAGGCGGGCCTCGATCCGATCGACCGCGGCGACGAGGAAGTGCCCGGAGCCCATGGCGAGATCGACGCAGCGGAAGTCGAAGAAGGCGTCGGCGACGGCCGCCTCGTCGCCCCTCTCGTACAGCTCGGTAAGGCGCCCGATGTGATCGTCGAGGGCGGGTTCGAGCGCGTGGTCCAAGAGGTGCTCGACCGCGAACGGCTTGGTGAAGTAGCTCCCGGTGGACTTGCGGGCGCCCGAACGGTTGTGGAAGTAGACCTCGCCCTGGGCGACCTCAACCGGATCGGCCTTCTTGGTCACCGGAACGTAGTTGCCGCGCGCGTCGACGCTGAGATCCGAGGGCGCGACCGACAGACGGCTCTCCAGCAGGCCCTCGTAGATGGTGCCGAACTCCCGCACCGAGAGGCTGCGGAAATCGACCGGCCCGTAGACCTCGTCCTCGCCCTGGTTGACCAGCAGGGCGAGCAAGGCGGGGCCGATCTCGGCGTTGGTGAGCGTGAGGCCCGCGAGGGCGGCGCCGGCCGGGTTGACGCCGGGATCGTCGCTGAACAGGCCACCGTCGTAGGCGGGAACGCCCCAGTCACGGTTGCCCTTGTCCACCGCCCGCCACAGCGAGCGCACCTGCTCCCACAGATCGGTTGCGCCGGCATCGAAGTCGACATCACCCGAGGCGTTGCCCTGCTGACCCGCGAGGTATCGGGCGAGAGACTTGAGCGCGTAGTGCTGGTAGCGCCCGTTGGTCCGGTAGGGAAGGAGATCCTTGTCTTCGGCGTACGCGACGAACAGGAGCCGGAACAGGATGACGAGGGTCTGCTCGTAGGCCGCCTGGAGATCGTCTTCGCTCAACTTCGAGGGAGGGCCCATGCGTGCCGCCACCGCCCTGGCGAGGGTCGGCACAGCGCGGAAGTAGACGCGCTCACGCAGCCGCTTGCCGAGCTCGGCGGCGTGGTCACGTGATGCCTCGAGGATCTGCTCGAACGTACCGTCTTGTTTCAGCGCATCGGGACCGAAGAGGAGCACGAGGTAGCCCGCGGCTTCCTCGGGAAGAAGCGCGAGGTTGAGCTCAACGAAGGTCTGCTCCGGCCCCCTGTGCCCTACCCCGGTGCCCGCTCGGGCGGAGTACAGACGGATCTGGTGGCCGCGCGTGAGCACGACCCAGGGGAGGTTCTCGCGCTCGGCGAGGGCGAGGGCGTGGGCCACGGGACTGCCCCCGCTGAACCGGGTGACGGGTTCCTCGAAACCCTCCCCCTCATCCAGGAAAACGGCTATGACGCGCTTGGCTCCGTCGATCGTCAGCACCGAGGACGTCGTGCTGAGGGTCTCGACGCCGAAACCGAGGGCCTCGACGAGCTGCCGCCCGCGCAGCGGCAGCAGCTTCTTGCCCTGCCCGCACGCCTGGTCCCAATCCGCCCGCTGGGGCACGCCGACGCGCAGCTCGTGCGTTGCCAGCATCCCGACGTTTCGAACCCCGGGGATGAGCTCGGCGTGGAGCCCGTCGAGCATCGCGCTGAGGAAGCGAACCGCGGCGTGTCGGGTGGGCTCGGCGAGAGCCGCCGCACACAGACGCTCGACCTGGGCCAGCTCCAAGCCGCCCACCACCGGAGGGTTCTCTCCGACCGGCCCGCAGATCGTGGCCCGCTCGGTCTCGTGATCTGGGTGCGCCACGACCACGAGCACAGGGCTCGGCCGCCCGCCGTGGCGCAGCTTCCAGAGCTTGCGCACGTCCTCCACCCGCGGCCGGCCCTGGCATCGTGCGAGCGCCACCTCCAGCCCGTGCTCACCCGGGCCGATGAAGACGAGGTCCGGGTCGAGACCGGTTGGGACCTGTCCCGTCGTGGACCAGCGGATCACGTGCTCGTGATCTGCGAGGAAGTCCTCGGCCGTCAACTCACTTCGACCTCCGTCGTCGGGGCGGCCGCCCGTTCATATGGTTCATTGACCCTACCCGGGAGAGTTGTCGCATCGGTGTCCGGGCCCTTTCGTTTGTGCCCCCGGCCGTACACAATCCGAACCTGGCGGCGGAGGTTTCGGGTCGCCGCGTGTCGTTGGGCAAGCTGTACGAGAAGCGGCGTCCGCGGTGATTTAGGCGCTGGCTCCTGGCGTGGTGGCGTGTTCGAGGATGTGGCAGTAGGCGACTGGTGCGTCGCGGCGGGGTAGGCGCTTGGCGTCGGCGGAGAGGCGGTCGAGTTCTTCTCGTAGCGCGCGTAGGTCGGCGATTGTCTGGTCGAGCTCGGCGCGTCGGCGGTCCACCAGCTCGCTGACGTAGGCGCATGGGGCTTGGCCGTTGTCGCGGAGCGCGAGGATTTCTTTGACCTCGCCCAGCGTGAAGCGCAGCTGGCGCGCGGTTTTGATGAAGCGCACCCGGTCGGCGTCGTCCGGGCTGTAGAGGCGGTAGCCGCTTTGGCTTCTCGCCGGCATGGGCAGGAGCCCGACCTGTTCGTAGTAGCGGTGGTGCCTGTGCTGGCGGCCAGGTCGCCGATGCGCAGCGGAGGAGCGTCGGTGGGGTTTGTCACCGCGTTTACGATAGGGCCTTGACCTTCCAGTAGCTGGCATGTCTACGGTCCGACGGGTGTCCGCTGACGATCACCCGCACCAGCGCGTTCGGCGTCTGTGGGCGCTGGCCGCTGGGACGCTTGCGCTTGCGCTGGCCGGCTATGTCGGCTATGTCGTCTATCCGCGCTTTCACCTGCCCGCGGGCGGCGGCGCGGGGTTGCTGCTGCTGGCAGCGGGCGCCGGCGTGGCTTCGTTCTTCTCCCCGTGCTCGTTCCCGCTGCTTTTGACGATGCTCGCCCGGCCGCTGTCAGAGCGCGCGCAGCGGACCGGCCGAAGGCCGATTCGCCCCGCGCTGGGGTTCGCGCTCGCTCTCTCACTTGGTGCGGTGGTCTTCTTGCTGGGGTTCGGCGCGTTGATCGCGCTCATCGGCGGGCACATCTTCGCCGGGGTTACATTCACGAGCACGCCCGGTCGGATCATTCGCGGCCTGGTGGGGGTGCTGTTGGTCGCGCTGGGGCTGGTCCAGCTCGGCCTCCTGCCCGTCTCCTTCCGGCGCTTTGAGCCGCGCCTCCACGCCTTCCTGCGCCGCCAGGCCAACCTGCGCCGGCGCCGTCCGGCCGCCGGCTTTGCGCTGTTCGGGTTCGGCTACCTGCTCGCCGGCTTTGGGTGAACAGGGCCGATCCTGGCCGGTCTGGCCAGCCAGGCGTTCACCACTTTTCGTGGGCGGAGCAGCAGGAGACCTCGACGCGCGGACGATGTCAAGCCCGCCGGCGGCGAGGAAGTCGCGGTAGAGCACCCGCAGCGCCGCACGCGCCGCCTGCTCCTGCTCGGGGGAGCGGTGCAGCAGCCGCGCCGGACGCACCTCCAGCCGCGCGCCGGTTCCGCGGCTTCGCGCTGCCGCGCGATGTCCGGCCACGTCGCGCCCCACCCGAGGCTGGCTGGTGTGATCCATCGGGCCAGGCGCTTTCTTGCCGTGACGTGGCCGGACGTGCGCCCCGTCGCGCTCTCGGCCGCCGGCTGCATGCTCGCCGGCCGGTTTCAGGCGATCCTCCTCGGCTCGGCCGCGTCGCCGTCGGTGAGCCGCTTGCGCGACTGCGGCGTGAGCTCATCCAGGCTATAGCCGTGGCAGTAGTGGCAGCGCACCGCGTCACGGTCCGGGAAGGCTGCGGGGTCGGCCATCTCCTGGATGCTCGGGAAGGCGAGCTCATGGCAGCGGGCGCAGACCTTCAGCCAACGGCGGTCGACCTCGTCCAGCAGCTCCTCGCCCGGGGTGGTAAAGCGCCGCAGCAGGCCCTGCTCGCGCGCCAGCCGCCGCGCCTCCCGCTCACGGAAGCCAAGGTAGAGGCGGCGACGCTGTCGCTGCTCCTCACGACCGGCTGCCTCCCGCTGGGCGTCGCTGTCGAGCGCGTCGACGGCGTAATCATCGAGCAGCTCCCCCAGGTCCAGGCGCTCGCGGGCGCGGCGCAGCACCGGAAGCTCGCCGAAGCGGCCAATCAGCTGCTCGACGCGATCGTGCTGCCCGGTCCTGTAGTGGTCGATCAGCGCCGTGACGGCCCGCCGCTCTTCCTCGCCTGGCTGAAGCTCGGCCGCCGGGCTCAGGTCGAGCACGTCGTCGCCGAGTAGCCGCGCCAATGCAGCGAGAGCATCGCGCTCGCGGTCTGACATCGGCGCGACGGACTCGATCGCCTGCCGTAGCGCGAGCTCACCCAAGTTCCCGAACGGAGGCAGGAGGCCGTCGACACTCCAGCGGTGCTCGCGCAGATGCCGGCGCAGCGCGTCCATGTCGCCCAGCAGCTGCTGGCGGCGCTCGGCCTCGGCGCGCGTGTGCGCCGCGCGCTGCGCCTGTGCGCGCTCATACGGCGCTCGCGCTTGCTCGAGCACCTCTCGCAATGCCAGCCACCGCGTGAGCGTCAGATCCAACCAGCAGTCCTCCGTCACCGCCGCGGCGGGAGCGTGGGCGGCGGCGCACGCACCGGCCACCAACTCGGCGTCGTAGAAGCTGTGGTGCTGCTTGAGGGCCGCACCGAGCGTGCGCAAAAACCGCGTCGCGCGCTGCTCGCTGGTACTCAGGAACAGCAGCGCCGGGCAGAACCGATGCTGGCGCTGCCAGGCACCTACCTGCGCGTAGGCGGCATACAGCTCCGCCTTGGCGCGCAGGCGCCGGTGCGACATGCTGCCCATGTCCAGCTCCACGAAGCCGCGCAGCTCACGGCCGCGCTCGTCGACCAGCACCACCAGCGCGTCCGGCGCGATCGCCCGCTGCCTGCCATCACTGGCACGGAACGGCTCGCGCGCCTGGCCCTCACGCCAGAACCCGCGAAGCTCCATCCCCGCGTCGCGGGCGTCGGTGACGAACGCAACGTAGAGCTCGGTCAGCGCGGCCGTGTGCGCGAGAAACAACGGGTTGGGCTCCCGCCGTTCACCGCCGCGCGGCGGCGGCTCGCCACGGACGAGCGCGTCGCCGTGGCGGGTGGGCCAGAAGTGAAGCGGCGCCGACCCGCGCTGACGGAGCAGAGGATGAGGATCGCGACCTACACCCGCATCTCCACCGACGAGGAGCACCAGCCCTACAGCCTCGAAGCTCAGAGCCAGCGCCTCGCGTCCTACGTCGACAGCCAGGACGGTTGGAGAATCGCCCGCCGCTTCTCAGACCAGATGTCCGGCGCCACGCTCGAGCGCCCGGGCTTGCAGCGCGCGCTCGCCGAGGCGCAAGCCAAGCGCTTTGACCTCCTGCTCGTGTACCGCGTCGACCGGCTCGCCCGATCCGTCCGCGGCCTGGCGCAGGTACTCGAACAGCTAGATCAAGCCGGCGTGCTGTTCCGCTCGGCGACCGAGCCGTTTGACACCTCATCCTCGGCGGGGCGGATGATGGTGCAGATGCTCGGCGTGTTCGCCGAGTTCGAGCGCGCGACGATCGTCGAGCGAGTGATCGCCGGGATGGAGCGCAAAGCCGCCCGCGGCGAGTGGACCGGCGGCTCGGTACCGTTCGGCTACCAGCTAGACGCCGATCGCCGCCACCTGATCCCCGACACCGCCACGGCGCCGCTGGTGCGCGAGATCTTCGAGCGCTACGCCGAGCGGCTGACAGGCACCGCCTCCCTCGCCGGCTGGCTCAGCGGCCGCGGCTACCGCACGCGCCAGGACAAGCCGTTCAACCCCCAGGCGGTACTGACGATCCTCAGAAACCGCGCCTACCTCGGCCAGATCTACTTCCGCGGGCGCTACTACCCCGCCCCGCACCAGCCGCTGATCGAGAAGTCGCTGTTCGAACGCGCCCAGCAAATCCTCCAAGAGCGCGGCGAGGACGTCTCGCTCAGGCGCTCAAACCAGTCCGAGTACCTGCTCACCGGCCTGGTCCGCCGCGCAAGATGCGGCAAGCGCTACATCGGCGCCGCCGCCCGCGGCCACGGCGGCCGCTACCCTACTACGTCTGCTTCTCCCGCCAACGCTACGGAATCGCCACCTGCGACAACGACCGGCTCCCTGCCGGCAAGCTCGAAGACGCCATCCTTGACCAGCTGCTGGCGATGCTCGACCGCGAGCCGCTCATCCGCCAAGCCATCCAGGATGCGTTCGCCGACCTCGACGCACAGCGGCCCCGGGGCGCCGCCGAGCTGGACCGCATCGACCAGGAGATCACCCGAACCGACCACGCGCTCGAGCGCTACTTCCGAGCCTTCGAGCACGGCACCATGCCAGAGCACGCCTGCGGCCAGCGCATCAACGAGCTGACCCGCAAGCTCGACGGGCTGCACGCCCGCCGCCAAGAACTCGCCCTCGATGAACACGACCAGCCCCAACCGCTCACCGATCAAAACCTCCGTGCCCTCCAGACCCACGCCCGCCAGGTCATCGAACACGGCGACCCGCCCGCCCGCAAGGCCCTACTCCAAGCCCTGGTCCACGACATCCGCGTCGTCAGCCGCGAAGAGATCTACCCCTCCTTCTCTTTGCCCGCGGTTCGACCACCTTCAGGATCAGTGCCCCCGGCAGGATTCGAACCACAAGGGAACAGATCGCTCCGACCTCGGCCAGCCTAAGCATCCGGGAACGATTCCAGGTTCCGAGGAGTGCGTGGTCTCGGTAGGCGGTCTCTCGTCACAGGTCGTCGAGGTCCAACCGTTGGGACGGAGTTGGCTCGCGTGGAGACGCATGACGAACACCAATTCGCCACGCGCCCGGCGGCTACTCCTCAGCGAGCACGGCCCCGATCGTCGGCAGGTCCTGAAGCACGCTCACGGTGGCCACGAGAGCTGACGCGGCCACCGTTACGGCAAATCCGACCATGCAGCCCCAAAAACCGGCCATGGCGACCGCGCCGAGGTCGACGCCTCGAACCAGTCCCCCCACGACGCCCCCGACTAGCGCCCCGATGAGCGTTCCTGCGGCGCCGATGCATGCGCCCTGGATCGTGACGAGCGTCGCAATCTCGCGGTTGGACCAGCCGCAGGCCCTCAAGGCGGCGAGCTCAGCGCGCTGTTCGTACAGGTTCATGAAGGTCACGTCGGCGACCGAAGCCGCTCCCAGCACGATCACGAGCGCCACGGTGGCATAGTCGACCGCCCGCACCTGTGTGGAGATGACCTCACCAAGCAAGGTCCCCACCAGGGTGGAATGAAACGCCTCATTAAGTACCAGGAGCACGGTAAGGGCACCAACCCCCAGGAACATGCCTGCGGCACCCAGCAGGGACCTGCCCGGCAGACGGACCAGTTCGATGATGGCAAGCGCCGGCAGGCCTCCAGCACGCCGGGAGCCTCGCATCTCCGCTGCCGGTGGGCGCACCGCGTCGAGGGGGTCTCCCCGAGCCGCGAGGCCAGCCGGCAGCAGTCCGGCCACCGTCGCGATCACGGCACCGATGGGGATGACCAGAAGGGCGCTGAGCAGGGGCAGGTGAAGCCCCAAGAGCCATACCAGGAGGGCGGCCAATCCGCTGCCCACGGCCCCGGCGATCAGCCCCACGGCGATGGTTTCGGTGGCGGCGGCACGGAATACCTCACCGTCCCGCCAGCCCATGCATCGCAGGGTGCCGAACTCGGAGCGTCGCACGCGGATGGCGGCCAGAGCCGCGTTGCCGAGGAACATCGCCGAGGCCACCACGATGAGCAGGAAGAGCGACCCGCTCTTCTTGTCCAGGGCCTGTAGGAACCGGATCGCAACCCCCTTTCGTACCCACTGCTCGGTCAAGCTCAGGCGGGGCTGGCCGAACCTGCCGCGGGGCAGCGTTACTTTCATCCGCTGCGGAGAGGAGCCGGCGGTGATGTCTACCGCCAGGCCCGTGCGCTGGCGGATCGCCAGCGCCACGCTGCGGAGCCGCTGCTGGGTCACCTGGGTGGGGTGGGTCACGCCGCGGACCCGGACCCGGATCACGCTGATCGGATCGGAGGGATGGGCCCCGCCGTAGTGCTGCGCCATCAGGCGCAGGACTCTGAGATCGGTGAACAGCAGTGGGGGCTGAGCGAGGTAGCCTCCGAGGTTCATGGTTGGACCCAGGTCCCGGCCGTGGAGCGCCTTCCGGCTGGCAGCGTTCGCCGGTCGGGCGACCGGTGGATAGTAGGACTCCAGTGGGACCCGGGACAATCGGCTGAATCCGGGCAAGCGGGCCGGATCGAAGGTTCCGACGACCCTCAGGCTCGGCTCGCCCTGATGAAGCGTGCGCAACGAGGGATGGTCGGTGATGCGGCGGAATTGGGTGTCGTGGTTGTCGGGGGGCAGCAGGCTATCTCTGTCGAGGGTGACATACACGGGGTCGCGCCATACCGACCGAGGATTGCGGGTCGGGACCGTCCTCAGCGAACGTCGCCCCAACACCCGGTAGTGCACCGGGGACACGCTTCTAACCGAGCCGACCGAAGAGAATTGCTTGCCCGAGCTTCCCAGGGCTAGGGCGCGCGGATACATCGCGGCCGCAGGGACCGTCTCGGTGGCCACCCGGCTACCATGCAGGCCCTTCAAGAAAGGGACGCGGTCCCGGGACGCGAGGGCCGTCGCCAGGCGGCGGAGGCCCGGGGTCTGCAGTCGCAGGATGTGTAGGCGCAGCGAGTCGTCGACGTAGGTCCTCGACGCCGCCACCACCGGGATCGTCGGAAAGGTCCTGTTACCCGAGCCCTCCATGCGAACACCGTCGGTAGCTCGCAGATACCGTCCGGCGACGACCGTGTGCTTGAGGCCCAGCAAGCGTTGCTCTTGCACCGGATCGATAGCCGAGAGCAGCATGGGGAACTCGACGACGACCCCGATCCCGACGTCGTGCGGCCCCAGGCCGAACCGCTTGTAGCCGTTGGAGGGTGAGCGCGACGAGAAGCAGAACAGGGGCGCGGTCTCCTGGCCCCTGCGGACGCCGGAGCAGACGGGAATGGTCTGCTTGCCCTCGATCAATCGTCCGCCGCGTAGCGGGGCCTTCCGGGTGAAGAACACGTAGGGCGTCTCCCCCGGGTATACGGAAGCCCCCTGGTTGGCGAGCCAGGACTCGTCGACGCGGAGGACTTGGCTCGGTTGCGAACCGATGTACCGGTTCAGGCGGACCGGGAACAGCGACAGGAAGAAGACATATCCGATGTTTCCGATCGGAGCCGCGACCGAGACTCCGGGGATGTTCTTGATCTCCCGGTATTGGCTGAAGCTGATCCCTCCGTAGATCCCGCTGAGGTAGTTGTCCCGGACGAGCCCTTCTCGCTTTTCGAGAGTGGTGTATGACCCTCGGGGCCGCACCAGCAGGTCGTAAGCGGTGTGCCAGTTACGAGCGATCGTTCCTTTCACACGGACGGTGCCCGTGGTGACATCCCCCGTCAACAGCGTGAATCCCGTGGCCGCGACGAGCACCCCGAGGGCGAGGGCAGCCGTGCGCCGCCATCGACCGAGCAGCTGCCGCATCACATAGCGTGTCAAGCTAGCTGTGTCCGCTTCGCTTCACCGGGACTGGTCGCGCTTTCTTGCCTTGGCAGAGCCATGAGGGGACCAGCGCGTAGTTGGAAACCGACCGTGCAAAGGCGGAGGGTCGAGATAGCTTTGCTATACCCGCAACCAGGAAGGCGATGCCCAGCCCGAAACTTATGCCGACCTCAACGAGG
>CADDZG010000058.1 GCA_902812355.1 Actinomycetota bacterium
GCTGGGGGGAGGCAGGGCGACCGCGCCGCACTAGGGCGACTCCTGGGGGGCCGCGATGCCGATCCCGCCGCGCTCGTGGGCGAGGCGGTCGTTCGATCCGTGGTGGGGCAAGCGCGCCACGAGGTAACGGACGTTGGCCGGGTCGGGAGCGACCATCCCGAGCCGGTCGCGCGCGTAGCGCGCAATGCGGTCCTGGCTCTGCAAGCGCGCCCAGCGCACGAGCAGTGCCTGGTGCGACTCCTCGGCATGGTTGAGATGCTTGGTGAGCGACGCGACCTGGAACGCGGTCTGAGCCAGCACCACCTGCTCGAGCAGCACCGCGAACACCAACCCCACGGCCACCAGCGCGGTGGCTACGACCGCCGGTGCGTAGCGCCGCGATGCCGCACGCTGGATCAGGCCGCGCCGCCGTCGCACGACGCGCAGCTCGGGACGGGCGTCGCGTCGGCGCGACGGGTGGACCCGCGCATGGCCAGCACGCGCGCTCATGCCGCGTCCTCTAGACGCTGGGCCCCCCGCAGGCGCGCCGCGGAAGCGCGCGGGTTGCTCTCGATCTCCGCGGCGCGGGGGCGCACCGGACGCCGGGTCAGCACGCGCACGCGGGCCCGGGCGCCACAGACGCACACGGGCAGGTCGGGCGGGCACACGCACCCGCGAGCGGCATCGGCCAGCGCGCGCTTGACGATGCGGTCCTCGAGGGAGTGGTAGGAGATCGCCGCCACGCGGCCCCCCGGCTCGAGCGCATCGACGGCTTGGGGAAGAGCCTGCTCCAGGGCCTCGAGCTCGCGGTTGACCTCGATACGAATCGCCTGGAACGTGCGTCGAGCCGGATGGGGGCCGGTGCGGCGGGCGGCTTGCGGGATCGCGTCGCGGACGATCCCGGCAAGTGCCGCGGTGGTTGCGATCGGACGGTGAGCGACGATCGCCCGGGCGATGCGCGCGGCGTAACGCTCCTCGCCGTAACGACGGAGGACGTCGGTCAGGCGCCGGACGTCGTAGGTGTTCACGACGTCGCTCGCCGTGAGGGTTGCCCGGGGATCCATCCGCATGTCGAGCGGCCCTCCGGAGCGGAAGCCGAAGCCCCGCTCGGGACGGTCCAGCTGGGGGGAGGAAACTCCAAGGTCGAATAGGACTCCGCGAAGCGGCGGAAGCCCGAGTCGTTCCACGACGGCCGCGAGGCGCGCGAAGTCCTCGTGGACGACCTCGAGCCGCCCGGGGAACAAACGGGCCAGCGATCTCCCTGCGGCGACCGCATCAGGGTCGCGATCGATGCCCACGACCGTGGCCTGCGGGGCCGCCTCGAGGAGCGCGCGGGCGTGGCCTCCGTAGCCGAAGGTGCAGTCCAGCACGACCCCGCCGCGCTCCAGTGCAGGAACAAGGAGCGCGACGACCTCACGGGCGAGGACGGGGACGTGGAGCCGGTGCACGCGTCCATGTTCCGTTACCGCCCCAGCGCATGGGTCGCGATTGCCACCATGCCCAGCAAGCCGCCGACCGACGACGCGGTGAGCGCGAGCAGCAACAGGCTCTCGCTCAGCTCCCGCATCACGCCGTCGCCGGCGGGACGCCCGTCGTTGCCTCTCATCTCGTCGCTCCTCCTCCCACTCAGAAGTCGAGGTTCGCGGCGAGCTCCTCGAGCCGCCCCTCGACCTGTCCCTGCCGCTCGTCCCATCGCTCCGGCGCCCACACCTCGACGTGGTCGATGTCGCCGACGATGACCGTGTCCTTGGAGATGCCGGCGATCGCGCGCAGCTTCGGCGGGATCAGCACCCGGCCCTGACGGTCGAGCTCCCCCTCGAACGCGCTCGCCATCAACACGCGCCGGAACATCCGGGCCTCCGCGTTGGAGGATCCCTGCGCCCTGAGCAGACCGACGATCTCCGCCCACGCCTGCTCGGACCACAACGCGATGCAGTCCTCCAGCCACCGCGACAGCACGACCCTGTCGCCGAGCTCGTCGCGCATGCGCGCCGGGACGATCACACGCCCCTTGGCGTCGATCGCGTGCCGGAACTCCCCCATTAGGGCCAATCGGGCCGCTCCCTCTCATGCGACTCCCCGGTGCGGTCGGGCGGCGGTCGGCTCACCACTTCGCGCCACCTTTCACCACTTGGCGCCACTGTAAGCCCTTGCCGCGCCACCGTCAACCCCCGGCCCCCACCCGGGTGGCCGGCGGGAGGGCCGTGGGGAGGCGCGCGCGCCGGCGCGCGGAGTAGGCCGCGCGCCGTCGGGGGCGCGTCGACGCCTAGGGTGTGCTGGAGGCGGCCGGGTTCAGCCCCGCGCCGGGAGGTTCAGGTAGGGCTCCCAGGCGGGATCGAGGTGATCGACCGCCACGAGGATCCACACGCTCTCGTGCGGGGGCCGGGGGGCGTGGCGCAGGGTCATACCGACGCTCTCGAGCGTGCGGTTCTCCTTGCGCGCGTTGCAGCGGCGGCACGCGGCCACGACGTTGTCCCACGAGTGCGTCCCGCCCCGGCTGCGCGGCACGACGTGGTCGACGTTCTCGGCCGGGCGGCCGCAGTACTGGCACTCGAAGTTGTCTCTGATGAACACCGCCCGGCGCGACAGCGACGAGCGCGCCCGGTAGGGCACCTTGACGTAGTGATTGAGGCGGACGACGCTCGGCGCCGCGACCTCGAGGTGCTCCGAGCGGAAGACGGCGCCGTTGTGGTGCAGGATCTCGGCCTTGCCCCGCAGCGCGAGGACGAGCGCCCGCCGTACCGGTACCACGCACAGCGGCTGGTACGTGGCGTTGAGGACCAGCGCTCTTCCCAAGGTGGGTTCGAGTATATGGGCGGGGCGCGCGATGCCGGCGTCGCCAACCCCTCACCTGCGTGGGGCGTCACATCGGTGGAGCGGCCACGGCCGCAGGTTGTCAAAAGGGGTAGTCAGAAGAGATCGTCGCTGCTGTCGCGCAGTCCCTCGACGTAGCGGTGGAAGGCGAGGTGGTCCGAGGTGCATTCGGTGCGCTCCCCATCCTTGGTGAGCACCACGGTGTCGGCCGGGCCCCCGGGCGCGTCGGGATCCTCGGTGATCTCGACCACCTCCCAGCCGTCGTCTATCAGCTGCCGCAGCCTCTCCAGCTCGGGGTCGTCCCCCCACCCAGCCATCTCGCCTCCCTCGTACTGCGTAGGTTCCTGCGTCGGCCGTGTCTCGCTTCGTCCGCCAGAGACTAGTGCCGCGGCATGGGGCGCCGCGCCGCTGCGGCGCGTGCCCCTGGACGGTCTACGACGCGCGTAGTAGGTATGGCCTCGGCTGGGGAACGGCACGGCTACGCTGATAACCTGATGGCCCCGGCTCGGGGGGAAAGGACCGGCATGAGCGTTGCAGCGCAGGATTTCACCGGCTTCGGCTCCGCCTTCGACCGCATCGTGGAGAACGTCGAGCGGGTGATCCAGGGCAAGGACGAGGTGATCCGGTTGGCGCTGGTGACGCTGCTGGCCGAGGGCCACCTCCTGCTCGAGGACGTGCCCGGCGTGGGCAAGACGATGCTGGCCAAAGCACTGGCGCGCTCGATCGACTGTAGCTGGAGCCGGGTGCAGTTCACCCCCGACCTCCTCCCCACCGACATCACCGGGGTGAGCGTGTTCGACCGCGCCACCGGCCGCTTCGAGTTCAAGCCGGGAGCGGTGTTCGCCAACATCTGTCTCGGCGACGAGGTCAACCGGGCGTCGCCCAAGACCCAGGCCGCGTTGCTCGAGTGCATGGAGGAGCGCCAGGTGACGGTGGACAAGGTCACCCACCGTCTCGAGGAGCCCTTCATGGTCATCGCCACCCAGAACCCGGTCGAGCACGAGGGCACCTACCCGTTGCCGGAGTCCCAGCTCGACCGCTTCATGATGCGGGTGTCGATGGGCTACCCGAGCCGGGCATCCGAGCTCGAGATCCTCGACCGTCACGGCGGCCACGGCATGCTCGACACGCTCGAGCCGGTCGCCCGGGGGGACGACGTGCGCGACCTGATCGCCCAGGCACGTCAGGTGCACGTCGCTCCCAGCCTCAAGCGCTACATAGTGGACATCGCCGAGGCGAGCCGCAGCCATCCCGACATCCATCTCGGCGCGAGCCCGAGGGCGTCGCTGTACCTCTTGCGCGCGTCCCGTGCCCTCGCCGCCAGCCGGGCACGCGACTACGTGATCCCCGACGACATCAAGGAGCTCGTGATCCCGGTGCTGGCGCACCGCATCCTGATCGCCCCCGACGCCCAGATGCGCGGGGTGACCTCGGAGGACCTGTTGATCGAGCTGCTCGAGCGGGTGTCGATCCCGGTGGGCCAGACCGCCTGAGCCGATGCCCACTGTGCGCGGCGCGGCCGTCGCCGTCATCGGGCTGGCGCTGATCGCTCTCGGGCGGCTGCTGGGGACCGACGGGCTCGCCGAGGTCGGCTTCGGGCTCGTCGTGCTCGTGGCCGCGGCCCTCGTCGTGGTCCGCTTCGGTCGTCACGACCTCGAGGTCACCCGGCGGGTGCGGCCCGAGCGCGTGCCGGCGCGACAGGCCGTCCGGGTGTACTTGCAGCTGCGCAACGCCGGCAACGGCAGGGCTCCGGTGCTGCTGCTCGAGGACGGCGTGCCCGGAGGGCTGGCCGGGCGGCCCCGCTTCACGTTGATGGGGCTCGAGCCCGGGGGCGAGCGCGAGGTGTCCTACGAGCTGCGCCCGGCGCGGCGCGGCCGCTACGAGCTCGGGCCCCTGCGCATCACCTATACCGATCCCTTCGGACTGGCCAAGGCGCGCGAGCGCCGCGGCGGCCGCAGCGCTCTGCTCGTGCATCCGCGCGTGCACCGCCTCACCGCTCCCACCGAAGTCGGTCACTACCGCAGCCCGGCGGTGACCGCTCTGCGCCAGCTCAGCGGGGGCCGGGGCGACGACTTCTACACCCTGCGCGAGTACGTCGACGGCGACGACCTGCGTAAGGTGCACTGGCCCTCGACGGCCAAGCGCGGGCTCTACATGATCCGCCAGGAGGAGACGCCGTGGCAGGCACGCGCCACCGTCGTGCTCGACGATCGGGCCGCGGCGCACCACGGCGCCGGGGACGGGGGCACCTTCGAGCGTGCCGTCGAGGCGTGCGCGTCGCTCGCCGACCTCTACGCTCGTTCGGGCTATTCCTTCAGGCTGCTCACGTCCGCCGGCGAGGCGCTACCGGCGGCCCGGGGCCACGACCACTTCCGGCGCTGGCTCGATCTCCTCGCCGAGATTCGGCCGCACGCCGGCGACGGTTTCGCCGCGACGCTGGGGCGCCTGCAGCTCGGCCCGGGGGCCGAGGGCATCCTCGCCGTGGTCACCCCCGATCTCGGCCCCGAGGTAGCGGCGGGCCTCGGCGGCTGCCGGCGCCGTTTCCGCGACGTCTTGCTCGTGTCGCTGGCCTATGGGGACCCGGGCGGCGCGGCGGCCGTACGTGCGATCGCCCGCTCCGGTGTCACCCCGGTGGTGCTGGGGCCGTCCGACGACATCGCACGCGCGTGGCGCGCATCGCCGGCGGGGAGCCCGGGCAGACGGGAGGGGTCATGGGGGCAGAGGCCCGCGCGCGTCTGACCCTGCTCGGGCTCATCGGCGTCACCCTGCTGGCCTACGTCGATCTCTTCGCCCACCCGTCGTTCCTCGGCCCCGCGCTGCTGGCCGTGCTGCTGTCGATGGGGCTCGCCGTGCTCGGGCGCCGCTTCGGGCTGCCGACCGCGCTCCTGCTGGGCGCATCGGCGGCCGCGCTCGTATGGTACCTGGTGCTGATCTTCGAGCCGTCCGCGACCCTCTACGGGCTCCCCACCCCCGCCGCCTTGCGCGGCCTCTACGGCGAGCTGCGCCGGGCACAGGCCCAGACCTCGGTCGACTATGCACCGGTCCCGGTCCGGGCGGGCTACGTCGCCGCGGTGTCGTGCGCGCTGTGGATCGCGGGGACCGTGGGCGAGATCGCCACCTTCAGGTGGCGCCGTCCGCTGGTTGCGGTGGTCCCGTGCATCGGCCTGTTCGGCCTCGTGCTGGTCGTGGGCGCGGGCAAGGCCACCGGCTTCTGGGTCGCCCTGTTCCTCGTCGCCCTCACCGCCTACCTCGCCTTCGAGGCCCGCCACTCGTTGCGCTTCTGGGGGCGCTGGGTGACCGCGTGGGCCGACCGGCCCGCCGACGATGCCGATCAGGGCTCGGGACCCGTGGCCCGGCGCATGGCCGCGTGCTGCGTCGTCGCCGCGCTCGTCGCCCCGCTGTTCCTGCCGCAGCTCGCCGGCGTCCTGCAGTGGCGCAACCTCACCGGAAACGGTCCGGGGGCCGGACCGGGCACGGGCTCCGGCAACGGCAGCGGGGAGACACTCGACCCGCTCGTGTCGATCGTGCCCCACCTGATCCGCCAGAGCAACCGGGTCCTGCTGCGGGTGCAGACGAACCACCCCGAGTACCTGCGGCTGGAGACGCTCACCCGCTTCGACGGCCGCAGCTGGCTGCCCCCGCGTCAGTCCGCCGGTCCGATCGCGGACGGCAGGGTGACCAGCGGCAATCCCCGGCCCAGCCCGGCCCACGCCCGGCGGGTCGCCGAGACCATCACGATCGACGGGCTGCGCGGGGTCCGGGCCCCCGCGGTCGAGCAGGCGGTAAGGGCGGTGACGGGTCCCAACGCCGGAACCCGCACGCTGTTCGTGGCCAACCAGAGCGGGGACCTGATCGTGCCCCAGGGTGTGGATACGGGCTTCACCTACGAGACGGTGTCGGTCACACCGCGCGCCGACATGGCCGCGCTCGAGAAGGTCCAGCCGCGCGCCACCGACTACCCGCTCGAAGCGACCCTGCCGCATCCCTTGTCCCCGGCGGTACAGCGGCTGCTCGACCGCTGGACGCAGGGAGACAAGACCGCCATCGACAAGCTCACGTCGATCCAGGACCATCTGCGCCGCTTCGACTACGGCTTCACCGAGGGCACGCAGCCCACCGAGGACTACCTCACCCGCTTCCTCACCACCACGAGGCGGGGCTACTGCCAGCAGTTCGCCGCCGCGTTCGCACTGCTGGCGCGGGCCCTCGGCTACCCGGCCCGCGTGGTGGTCGGTTTCCTGCCGGGAACGCGCGACCGTGACGGCAGCTACGTCGTGCGCGGCACCGACGCCCACGCGTGGCCCGAGGTGTTCTTCCGCGGGTTCGGATGGTTGCCCTTCGAACCCACGCCGAGATCCGACACCGCGGTGGCCACGCCCCCGTCGTACACGCTGCACGGCGGCTCGGGATCCACGGCTTCCGGTGCCGCACGGAACGGCAGGCCGGGCAAGCGCAGGAGCGAGGAGGCCAACCTCCTGCGCCGGCGCGAGCTGAGGGCGGCACAGGCCGGCGACGCAGCGCGCACCCATCCCGGGGCTCGGCACCACCCTCCGTCACCGTGGAAGGCCGCCTTCTCGCGCTTCGCCGGGATCCTGGCCGCGCTGCTCGCGGCGTTGGTGATCGCGCTGCCGTTGTTCAAGCGGGCGCGAATCCGCCGCCGCTACGCGCGGGCGCGCGACCCGTCGGCGGTCGCGGCCGCGGCCTTCGCCCATTGCCACGACGCCGCGGCGGCCCTGCTGGGCGCGCGCCGCCCGTCGGAGTCGGCGACCGACTTCGCCCGGCGGGTGGCGGAGCGGCTGCCGGTGCCCGAGGGACCGGCCCGGAGGCTCGCGGCCCTGCACGACGCGGCCTGCTACTCACCGGCCGGGCTCGACCGGGTCGAGGGCGCCGAGGCACGCTCGCTGGCTCGCCGGCTGGATGCCGCGCTGTGGTCGAGCGCGTCCGCCCAGGGCCGTCTGACGCTGCTGTTCTCGCCGCGCGGACTGGTGCACGGCGACGGCGCGCGGCCGTTGCCGGACACCGGCCGCGCCGCGGTCGGGGCACCGCCGGCACCTCGTGTCGCGGTGACGCTCAGCGGACGTGGCGCCGCCGCGCCAGTTCCTGCTGGAGTTCGCCCTCGATCCGACGGAGCGCCCGCACGAAACCGGAACGGTCGTAGATGTGCTGGGCGACCCTCCCGTCGACCCGGGCGGCGACTTCGTCCATCGCCAGCGAGAACGCGAGCTGGCCTTCCTTGAGGAGATCGAGGAGCACCTCTTCGTCGTCGATCACCTCGTAGACCGTGCCGCCGCCGGTGGTGAGCTGGACGTTGGACAGGTGCTGATCGAGCCGGGCGCGCCGCCGCAGGTAGGCGAACGCGCGTCGCACCTTCTGCAGGCTCATGCCTCCGTCGAGCAGCGAGCGGATCGTCCGCAACGCCACGAGGTCCCGGAACGAATAGAGGCGGCGGACCCCCGGGCGCCCGTGCGTCTGCTGGATGCTCGGGCACACGAGGCCGACCTTGTCCCAGTAACGGAGCTGGTTCGGGGTGCAGCCGGTGAGCCGGGACGCTTGGTCTGTGGTGAACCCCTCCATCGTCGTAGGCCGTCCTCCGAACGCGTCGTGACCGGGCCACCCATCCTGGATCCCCATGGGCCCGCTCGAGGCTCCCGTGCGCGCGCCCAGGGTCAGCAATCTAGCGCGCCGCCGAGCACGCCGACAAGCGCGGGAGGTCAGGTCGCGAAGATTTCTCGGCGATCAGCGGCGGCGAGGATGCCGCAACCGCCGCGCGATCGAGCCCGGCAGCTCCTGCAGACGGTTGCGGGAGCGGCGTCCGGGACGCGCCGTGAGCGCGTGGATCGACGTTGTCAGCACGACGATCCCGCCGACCATGGCGACGAACGCGACGATGCCCAGCGCCAGCACGCGCGTGAAGAAGAAGACGATCAGGGCCGCGAGCCCGAGCACCACGGCCAGCGCACCGAGGCGCGCCAACCAGGCACGGCCAAAGCTCTGCAGCCGCCGGGCCACCCCTCGCGCGAAATGCGGATCCTCTTCGTAGAGGCTCTGCTCGATCTGCCGCAGGATCTGCTGCTCGCGCTCGGACAGGGGCACTGTAGGTCCAGTATAGGAACGCACCACGGGCACCGGACCCTCAGATACGGTCGCCGCGCGTCTCGAGCAACGCCCCGGGAGCGACCGCAGAGTCCCCGAAACGCGTCCGGATCGCGTCGATCGCCAGCGAAGCGGCACGCCGGCGCGACCCGGCGGGCCGGCCCAGCAGCTCGCCCTGCCACCGGGGCGGTCCGGGGGCGAGACCCGAGACCGTGACGCCCAGCAGCCGCACCCTGGGACGGTCCGGGTCGACACGCCGGAACAGGATCCGAGCCGCGTCGTAGACCTCGTGCCCGCCGTCGACCTCGCGCTCCAGGGTGATCGAGCGGGTCACCGTGCGGAAGTTCGAGAAACGGACCTTGATCGTCACCGTGCGCCCGCACAGCCCCTTGGCCCGCAGCCGCGCCGCGGCGCGGTCGGACAGGCGCAGGAGCTCGCGCAGGATGTCGTCGGCGGAGTCGAGGTCGGTCTCGAAGGTCTCCTCGCAGCCGACCGAGCGCGCCTCGATCTCGGGCGTCACCGGACGCTCGTCGATCCCCCGGGCAAGGTCGTGCAGCTGGGCCCCCAGGACGTCGCCGAGGGCACGCTGCAGCAGGCTGCGGGAAGCCGCCGCCAACTGCCCCACCGAGCGCAGCCCGAGACGGTGCAGGGCGGCGGCGGTCTGCTCCCCCACCCCCCAGAGCTCCTCCACCGGCAAGGGGTCGAGGAAGCGGCGGACGTCGCCGCGACGCACGACCACGAGCCCATCGGGCTTGGCCCGCCGCGATGCCAGCTTGGCCACCAGGCGGTTGGGGGCGACGCCCACCGAGCAGCGCAGGCCGAGCCCGGCGACGCGCTCCCGGATCGCCCGGCCGATGTCCTCCGGAGGGCCGAACAGCCGCACCGAACCGCGCACGTCGAGGAACGCCTCGTCCAGCGACAGCGGCTCGACCACCGGCGTGAACGAGCAGAAGATGTCGCGGATCCGCCTGGAGTAGGCGACGTAGGCATCGAAGTCGTTGGGAAGGAACACGGCATGCGGACACAGCCGGCGGGCCTGCACGATCGGCATCGCCGAGGCGACACCGAAGGCCCTCGCCTCGTAGGACGCCGAGGTCACCACTCCCCGGTTGCCGAGGCCGCCGACGACCACCGGCCGGCCGCGCAAGGACGGGTCCTTGATCGCCTCCACCGACGCGTAGAAGGCGTCCATGTCCACGTGCAGGACCGGCTCGGCGACACTCATGGGGTCACCCTATGACGGAGCGCACGATCGCGATCGGCAACCGCCGTCTACGGGTGTCCAACCCAGACAAGGTCCTCTATCCGGAGACCGGGTTCACCAAGGGCGACGTGATCGACTACTACCGGGCGGTGTCCGGCGTCATGCTCCCCCACCTGCGCGGCCGCCCGGTCACCCTCAAGCGCTACCCCGACGGGGTCGAGGGCGAGCACTTCTTCGAGAAGTCGTGCCCCGAGCACCGCCCCCCGTGGCTGCACACCGTCACGGTGCGGCGCAAGCGCGACGACACCGACATGCACTACTGCCTGCTCGACAACGTCTCGAGCCTCGTGTGGGCGGCCAACCTCGCGGCGCTGGAGCTGCACGTCGGGATGGCCGCGGCGCCGGCCCTCGAGCGCCCGCGCGCCCTGGTCTTCGATCTCGACCCGGGGCCCGGGTGCGACGTGCTCGACTGCGCCGACGTCGCCCTTCGTCTGCGGGACCGCCTGGCGGATCTCGGCCTCGAAGCCGTGGCCAAGACCTCGGGCTCCAAGGGCCTGCATCTCTTCGTGCCCCTCAACACGCGCGGCGCGACCTTCGACGCGTCCAAGGAGCTCGCCCACCGCCTGGCGTCGTCGCTGGAGTCCGAGGATCCCGACCGGGTCACGGCGACGATGAGCCGCAGCGAGCGGGCCGGCAAGGTGTTCATCGACTGGTCGCAGAACACCGAGCACAAGACCACGGTGTGTGCGTACTCGCTGAGGGCCCGCCGGCGCCCGACGGTGTCGACCCCGGTGAGCTGGGACGAGGTCGAGGGGGCCCGGCGAGCCGGCGATCCCGAACGGCTGTCGTTCACCGCCGCCGACGTCCTGCGCCGGGTGGACGGGCACGGCGACCTGTTCGCGGCCGCGGCGCGCAAGCGCCAGCGCCTCCCCGGCTAGCGTCCGGCGGAGCCGCCGCTCGCGTGCCACAGCTTGGGGACGGCGCCGACCGGAGGCGTGCCGGCGGCGCGAGCCAGGTAGCGCTGACGGTCCAGGGCTTCGGCCAGGGGGACCCCGCGGGCGCGCTCGGCGGCGAGATCGGCGAGGTCGAAGACCTCCTCGGCGACCACGGTGAGGCCGACGTTGTCGGGGTCCATGACCTGGGTGCGCGACGCCCCGCCGCGCTTGCGCACCAGCCCCCGCACCACCAGCAGCCAGCCGTGGAACACGGTGCGGGCGCACCACGGCTGCACCCGCTCGAACACCGTGACCTCCACCGGGCCGGTGACGTCGTCGATCGTGAGGAAGATGATGCGCCGCCCGGAGCGGATCGCCGGAGTCTGGGTGGCGGTCTTGACCCCGGCGACCCACACCTCGGCGTCGGTGCGCCGGTGTCGCAACGACACCGCAGGGGTGCAGCCGAGCTCCGCCGTCACTGCCGCGTAGTGCTCCATCACGTGGTGGGAGCCGTCGATCCCGGTGACCGCCAGCTCGGCCTCGGTCTCCTCCACGGGGCCGTAGGCGGGCAGGTCGCGCATCGTCTCCCGCACCGGGGCCTCCAGCGGGAGCTCGAGCTGGGCCGGTCCCGGCGTGCGCCGCCGGCGCGCCCCGGCC
>CADDZG010000059.1 GCA_902812355.1 Actinomycetota bacterium
GTCGTGCTCAGCTGCCCCCTGGACGTCCAGGCCGAGCACCCGCCCGGCCCCCCGCTGTCGCTGGACGAACCCGCCCCGGTGCCGCCCGCACCCGATCCCGACGCCCTTGGGGACGTCGCCGACCTGCTGGCCGAGGCCCGCCGGCCGATAATCCTCGCCGGACGGGGGGCGGTGTCCTCGGGGGCCGGCGACGCGCTCGAAGCCCTCGGCGAGCGCATCGGCGCGCTCATGGCGACCTCGGCCAACGGCAACGGACTGTTCGCCGGCAGCCCCTACTCGCTTGGCATCGCCGGCGGCTTCGCCACCCCCGAAGCGGCCGAGCTCCTCGCCTCGGCCGACGTCGTCGTGGTGTTCGGGGCGTCGCTCAACATGTGGACCACGCGCCACGGGACCCTGCTCGATCCCGAGGCCAGGATCGTGCACGTCGACGTCGATCCCACCCGGATCGGCGCCCACCATCCCGCCGACCTTCCGCTCGTGTCGGATTGCCGCACGGCCGCGCTCGAACTCGCCGCAGCCCTCGACGAGCGCGGCGTGCAGCGCACCGGGCTGCGCACCCCGGAGGTCGCCGCCCGTCTGGCGGGCTCGAAGTGGGCCGACCAGCCCTACGACGACGCCGGCACCGACGAGGCCATCGATCCCCGCACCCTCACGCGTGCGCTCGACGGGATCTTGCCCCGACAGCGCACCGTGGCGGTGGACTCGGGGCACTTCATGGGGTGGCCGGCGATGTACCTGCAGGTGCCCGACCCCGCCGGCTTCCTGTTCGCGCAGTCCTACCAGTCGGTCGGGCTCGGCCTCGCCGGGGCGATCGGGGCCGCGGTCGCCCGGCCCGACCGGGTGACGGTGGCATGCGTCGGCGACGGCGGGTTGTTGATGGCCGCCGGCGAGCTCGAGACCCTCGTGCGCCTGTCCCTGCCGGTGCTGGTGGTCGTCTACGACGATGCCGCCTACGGGGCCGAGGTCCACCATTTCGGCGCCGACGCCCCCGGAGCGTCGACCGTGCGCTTCCCCGACGCCGACATCGCCGGGATGGCCGCCGGCGTGGGGGCCGAAGCGGTCACCGTGCGCCGCACCGAGGATCTCGCCGCCGTGCGGGACTGGCTCGCACGGCGCGACGGTCCGCTCGTAGTCGACGCCAAGGTCGTGCCCGGGGTCGTGGCCTCCTGGCTGGAGGAGGCGTTCCGGGCCCACTGAGCCCCGGACCTGCCGCGATGGCGCGCCACAGCGCCATGTGAAATCATCAGACATATGCCCTAAGGTCGGGCCGGCGCACGCGACACGGGGGGTGGGGTGATGGACACGACGTCCGAAGCAGCGGGCATGCTCTCGCCGCGCTCGGTGATCGCGCGGCTGGACCGCATCGACGTGTGGTCGCTGCCCTATCTGTTCATCGGGATCATCGGGCTCGGGTTTCTGTTCACCTTCTTCGACATCTTCGACATCAACGTCAGCTTCATCCAGACCTGCGTGGAGCTCAAACCCGGCTGCAGCCCGGAGACCGCGCTCGACTCCCTCAAGTTCCCTGTATTCCTCAACCTCGTCGGTTACGTGATCGGGACCCTCGCCCTGTCGCCCCTGGCCGACAGGCTCGGGCGCCGCAACATGCTGATGGTGACGATGGCGATCACCGGCCTGGGATCCCTGTACAACGCGCTGGCTCCCAACTACGCCAACTTCATCGCCGCCCGCTTCATCACCGGGATCGGCATCGGGGCCGACCTCTCCATCGTCAACACCTACATAAACGAGATGGCACCGGTGAGGTCGCGCGGCCGCTACACCTCGGTCATCTTCATCGCGTCGGCCCTCGGCGCGTTCCTCGGCATCTGGCTGGGGCTGATCCTCACGACCCCGGCGGCGCCGTGGCCCGAGGGCCTGCCGTTCGCGATCGGCGAGAGCCTCACCACCGGGTGGCGGTGGATGTACGGGATCGGTGCGCTGTTGGCGTTCATCGCCGTGCTGTTGCGCTTCGAGCTGCCGGAGTCGCCGCGCTGGTTGATCGGCCAGGGCCGAGTGCGCGAGGCCGGAACCGTGGTGTCGGACATGGAGGCACGCGCCGTGCGTCACGGGCCGCTGCCCGAGCCCGACGAGTCGGTGGTCACGGTGCGCCCGCCCGAGAAGGTCCCCTACCTCGGGATCCTGCGCGAGACGATGTACCTGAGGCGCGCCGCGCTGCTTCTGGCGGTGTGGTTCATCGGCTACATCACGGTCTACGGTTACGCCTCGGGGTTCACCTCGGTGCTGGCGTCGCTCAAGTACCCGCCGCCCGAGGCCGGGGTCATCGCGGCGATCGGGACGCTCGGTTTCGTCGCCTGCGCCGTGTTCGCCGCGCTGTTCATCGAGCGGCTGGAGCGCAAGCACTGGCTGCCGATCTCGGTGCTGATAACGATCGGCGGCGGCGTGCTCGTGTGGGCCGCGGGGACCAACCTGCTGTGGGCCTTCGTCGGCGCCGCGCTGGTGTTCTTCGGCTTCAACCTGTGGGTCCCGGCGACCTACGCGTGGTCGGCGGAGAGCTTCCCCACCCGGGCCCGCACCACCGGCTTCGGCCTGGTCGACGGGGTCGGACATCTCGGAGGCGGCATCGGGATTTTGGTGATCGCTCCCCTGGTACCGCACATGAGCGTGCTCACCGCGTTCCTGTTCATCTCCGGCTTCCTCGTGGTGGCGGCGATCATCGCCCAGTTCGGCACCGCCACCCGGGCCCGGGTCCTGGACGAGGTATCACCGTGATCCGGCCCCCGGGCGCTCCCGGGGGCCGGATGAGGCTCAGGTGACGGTCTGGGGGCGGTCGGACAGCTTTTCGGGACGCACCGGCACGAGACGCCCCTGCAGGTCGGCGACCGCAGAGGACTCCTCGAACCACGACGCCGGCGCGGCGTGACCCCAGAAGGTACCGCGCCGGGGGTCGTCGACGGTCCATCGCAACGGCTGCAGGTCGGGGTCACCGGTGTAGTAGTCGCCGGTATAGAGCTCGATCCGGTGCCCGTCGGGATCGCGCAGGTACAGGAAGAAGGCGTTGGACACGCCGTGGCGGCCCGGCCCCCGTTCGATCGCCCCGGCCCGATGCGCGGCGGCGAGGATGTCGCACGTTCGCAGCACCGCGGCGGTGTCCTGCACCCAGAACCCGAGGTGGTGCAGGCGCGGCCCGTCCCCGTTGGTCAGAGCGACGTCGTGGACGTTGGGCTTGCGGTACAGCCACGCCGCCCACAGCTGCTCGTCGGCGGCGACGGTGTACTCGGACAGGCGGAAGCCGAGGCTGCGGTAGTGCTCGAAACCCTCCTGGACGTCGGGCACGTGGAGGTTGAAGTGGTCCAGGCGCATCATGTGGGCCCCGCGGTGCAGATCGAAGCGCCGCATCAGCGACTCAACCGCGGCGATGTCGCAGAAGAACTCGACGCAAAATCCGAGCGGGTCCTGCACCCTCAGGGCCTCGTCCAGCCCGGCTTCCGGCGCCTTCACGCGCTGCGCCGGCAGCCCGAGCTCGCCAAAGCGGCGCTCCAGGGCGTCGAGGCAGCCCGGTGTACATACCCGGAAGGCGATGTGTGACACGTGCGGTGTGTCGCCCCGGCGCAGCACGAGGCTGTGGTGCACGCGTTCCTCGTACCCGCGCAGGTACAGTGCGTCCGACGTCGCCTCGGTGAGCACGAAGCCGAGGAGGTCGACGTAGAAGTGGCGTGCCGCGTCGAGGTCGGTGACGACGTACTCCGCATGGGCGGCCCGCAGGATGTCGAAGTCGAGCCGCACCGGCGGCGTCGCCGCGTAGGCCTCAGCTGCCCTCGTCGTCACGGTGCAGGAAGGCGTCGATCCGGTCCATGTAGGGCCGGCGGTCGTAGGAGTACATCAGCGCGCCGGCCATGCGCACGGGGTCTCCGAAGAAGAAGAACTCGTACGCCTCCTGACGGCCGGCGAAGGCCGACACCGCGGCGTCCCACGCGAGGCGGAACAGGCGCACCCGCTCCTTGCCCCCGATGTTCGCCGCCTGCAGGTAGCGCTCGACGTCCTCCGCGGCCTCACCGAAGACGTCCTTCTCGGTCGGGAGCCCGAACAACCCCGACGCCGCCAGCTGCCACACCGAGCGCACGAACTCGGGGTAGATGCGCGGGTACCAGTTACGGCACACGTTGAGCGGGTCCCACGCCGGCGTCATGATGCCCCACTGGTTGACCTCGGCATCCGCCTCGCCGGCCCGCAGAAGACCCTTGAGCGTCTCCAGGGCGATGATCACCTGAGCGATCTTCTCCTGCACGTGCTGGAACCCGTCGATCTGGATCGCGTCGGCGATCTTGCACATCAGGCCGAGCATGAACTCGGTCTTGGCGAGGTCCTTGACCACCACCTGGTGGGTCATGTGCACGAGCGCTCCGGTCTCCGAATAGAGCCGGCCGCGGGTGAGCAGCTCGGGGTGGCGGATCATGAAGCAGCGTTCGTAGGGCACCTCGACGTCGTCGAAGATCGCCACCGCGTCGATCTCGTCGAAACGCGACCCCAACGGGTGGTCGAAATGGCTGCGGCCGTAGTCGTAGGACTCACGGCACAGAAACCTGAGCCCCGGTATGTCGCACGGCACGGCGAACGCGTAAGAGTAAGGCTCGTCCTTGGGATCGGCACGCAGCACGGTCGAGGGGAACACCATGATCTCGTCGGCGATGCCCCCGAGGGTCGCCAGCATCCGGGCGCCGCGCACCACGATGCCGTTGTCGGTCTCCTTGACGATGCCCGCGGCGAGGAACGGGTCCGCCTGCTCGTGGGTCGCCTTCGCCCGGTTGGCCTGAGGGTTGATCAGCGTGTGCGTGAGCAGGAGGTCGTTCTCGCGCACGTGCTCGTAGTAGCTCACGATGTTGCGCGCAAACTGCGGATCGACCTGGCCGAACCAATCCGCGGCCGCGGCCATGGCCATCAGCGAGGAGTTGAGGTAGTCGCCCGTCCGGCCCAGCATGCCCATCGAGTGGTCCGCCCACGTCTTCATCATGTCGCGGCGGGAGCGCAGCTCATCGTGGGTGCGGGGCTGCAAGAAGGACCTCCCCACCGGCTCACCGGTGGTCGGCGACGGGTAGGTCATCGTGGCCCGCAGCTCGTCGTCGTGCTGCATGTCGTAGAGCTCGGCATAGCTGCGCACCAACCCCCGGAAGGCGGGGTGGTCGGCGAGGTTGCGGGTGACCTTCTCGCCGTGAATGTAGACCTCCCGCTCGGAGGAGTTGAGGCGGTCGATGAACTCCTTACCGGTGCGTGCAGGCATGTCGCTCCCTCCTTTTCGCGTGCCCCCGGCTCATCCCTTCACCCCGAAGCGCGGGATCCGATGACCGCCGAGCGCGACGTGGATCGTCTCGGTCTCGCAGTAGAACTCGAAGCTGAACTCGCCGCCCTCCCGTCCGATGCCGGAGGCCTTGGCGCCCCCGAACGGCGTGCGCAGGTCGCGCACGTTCTGGGAGTTGACCCACACCATCCCAGCATCGATCCCCTGGGCGACGCGGTGGGCGCGCCCGACGTCGCCGCTCCACACGTAGCCCGCAAGCCCGTAGCGCACGTCGTTGGCCAGGCGCACGGCCTCGGCCTCGTCGGCGAACGCGGTGGCAACGACCACCGGCCCGAACACCTCCTCCTGGAAGATGCGCATGTCCCGGGTGACGTCTGCGAACACGGTTGCCTGCAGGTAGTTGCCCTCGGGCATGTGGTCGGGCCGCCGCCCGCCGGCCACCAGGCGCGCCCCCTCTTCGATGGCGCCGGTTATATAGCCGGACACGCGCTCGTGGTGCTCGGGGCGGATTAGGGGGCCGAGCTCGGTGCTCTCGTCGAAGGGATCCCCGATGCGCACCGCCCGCGCTCGCTCCCCGACCGCAGCGACGAAGTCGTCGTACAGGGAGGCCTCGATCAACAGGCGGGAGCCCGCGGTGCAGCGTTCGCCGTTGAGCGAGAAGACGCCGAAGACGGCGGCGTCCACGGCGCGGTCGACGTCACAGTCGGCGAACACGACCACCGGGGACTTGCCTCCGAGCTCGAAGGAGTAGCGCTTGAGCGTCGACGCGCCGGCGCGCATTATCTCCTGCCCGGTCGTGGTCTCGCCGGTAAAAGAGATCAGCTGCACCCCGGGATGGGTGGTGAGCGCGGCGCCGGCGACCTCCCCGATCCCGTGCACGAGGTTGAAGACCCCCTCGGGCAGCCCGACCTCGTCGATCACCTCGGCCAGCAGGGTCGCCGACAGCGGCGACCACTCGGCGGGCTTGAGCACGCACGTGTTGCCGGTGGCAAGGGCCGGCGCGACCTTCCACGTCTCGAGCATGAAGGGCGTGTTCCACGGCGTGATGAGTCCCGCCACGCCGACCGGTTTGCGCACCACGTAATTGATGAAGCTATCGCCTACCCGGTAGGCGGTGGTGTGCTCCTGCTGTATCTCACGGGCAAAGAAGCGGAAGTTGGCCGCCGCGCGCGCCGCCTGGCCCCGGGCCTGGGTCACGGGCAACCCGGTGTCGAGGCACTCGACCGCGACGAGGTCGTCGCCGCGCGCCTCGATCCCGTCTGCGATCGCCTCGAGGTAGCGGGCACGTTCGGCCGGCGACAGGTGCGGCCAGGGGCCCTCGTCGAAGGCCTTGCGCGCCGCGGCCACCGCCGCGTCGATGTCGTCTGCGCGGCCCTCGGCGACGTCGGTGATCGGCTTGTTGGTCGCCGGGTCGAGGGTCTCGAAACGCCCGCCCGAGCGGCCCTCGACGAAGCGGCCGCCGATGTAGTGCAGCGCAGGACGGCCGCTCAGCTCCCGCGCCCGCGCCCGCAGCGTCTCGGCCGAGGTCGTCATCGTGCATCACCCCCGTCGTCTGCCACCACCGGATTCACCAGCGCCCCGAGGCCGTCTATCTCCAGACGCATGACGTCGCCGGGGTAGACGTGGGACACGCCCTTGGGCGTCCCGGTGAGGATCACGTCGCCGGGCTCGAGCGTCATGAACCCGGTGATGAACTCGATCAGCTGCGCCGGATCGCGCACGAAAGCCTTCGTGTTGCCCGACTGACGCAGCTCGTCGTTCACGTAGGCGCGCAGCTCGAGCGCGCCGGGATCGACCTCGTCGGTCACGAGGTAGGGGCCGATCGGGGTGAACGTGTCCCAGCACTTGGCCTTCACCGGAGGCCTGTAGAAGTCCTTGACGAAGTCGCGGATCGTGACGTCGTTGGCGATCGTGTAGCCGAGCACGTACCCGGCAGCATCTCCGGCCTTCACCCGGCGGCAGCGCCGTCCGATCACCACCGCCAGCTCGACCTCGTAGTGCATGTAGTCGATCCCGGCCGGGGCAACCACCGGGCTGCGATGCCCGGCGAGCGACGACGGCGGTTTGAAGAACAACGCCGGCTCCTCGGGGGTCTGTATCGCCAGCTCGTCGGCGTGCTCGGCGAAGTTGAGGGCGAGGCCGACGATCTTGGTCGGGACCACCGGCGGAAGGAAGGTGACCTCCTCGGGATCGTGGCGCGCTCCGCCTTCGTCGACGAGCACACGCTCGTCCACGAGCGTGCCCTCGTGGTAGCGGCCCTGTGAGTAGAAGCGCGCCGTCTTCATGCCGCCTCCTCGATTAGCCCGTATGTCGCGAGCACCGCGTCGATGCGCTCCCGGTTGGCCGGGGACGGCTCGCACAACGGCAAGCGGTAGTTGGGCTCGAGCTTCCCGGCGCGTCCCATGGCGTACTTGAGGGGGCCGGGGTTGGTCTCCAGGAACAGCGCATCGTTGAGCGGGAGCAGATGGTAATGGAGATCGATCGCGTCCTCCCACTTGCCGGCGGCCACGAGGTCGTACAGCCTGGCGACCTCGGCGGGCAGGAGGTTGGCGGTGGCCGAGACATGGCCGGCCCCCCCGATCGCCAGCATCGGATAGCACAGCAGCTCGATCCCCGAGTACACGAGGAAGTCACGGCCGCACAGGTGCAGCACGCGGCTCGTGTGCTCGAAGTCCTTGTTGGACTCCTTGACCCCGACGATGTTGGCATGCGCGTCGCGCAGGCGGGCCATGGTGTCGGGGGCCATGTTGACCGCCGTGCGTCCGGGGATGTTGTAGATCACGATCGGCAGCTCGACCGCCGAGGCGACCGCCGAGAAGTAGCGGAATAGCCCCTCCTGCGACGGCCGGTTGTAGTAGGGCACGATTACCAGTGCGGCATCGGCCCCCAACCGCTGCGCCGCCCGGGTCAGCCTCACGGTTTCGTCGAGGTTGTTGGTCCCGGTGCCCGGCACGAACGGCACACGGCCCCCGACGGCCTGCGCCGCGGCCTCCATCACCAGCTCGCGTTCGTGCAACGACAGGGCGCTCGGCTCCCCGGTGGTGCCGGTGACCGAGATGCCGTGGCTGCCCAACGCGATCTGCCACTCGATCAGCTCTCCGAGCTTGTCGAGGTCGATCCCGCCGTTGCGGTCGAAAGGCGTCACCATCGGCACTATCGAGCCGCGTATCTCGCTCGCCGCGAAGCTCATGTCATCCCTCCTCCCGGTAACGGTCGCCGGCCGTCACCCGGCCGCCTCCGACGCTGCCGGGCCGTGGGCGCGCAGGTACGCCCTCACCGTCGCCAGCTTGTGTCGGCGCGCCGCCGACTCGATGCGCGCCGCGCCGGCTCCGGCGGCGATCATGTCCATCAGGTCGGCGTGCTCGGACACCGATGCACGGCCCCGCTCGGGCATCGGCCCGAACACCGAGCGCCGCAGCGCGTCGATGCGGTCCCACGTCTCCTGCAGGCTGCGCAGCAGGTGCAGGTTGGGACAGCGGCTGTACAGCGTCGTGTGCAGCTCGCGGTTGAGCCGCGTGAAGGCGACGGTGTCCCCGGCGTCGAGGGCGGCCGCCGCACGGGCGTTGAGGTCGCGCGCCCGGGCGAGGTCGCCGGGGCGCAGCCGCGGGGCGCTGAGCGCGGTGGCGAAGCCATCGAGCACCGCCAGGACCTGCATCGTCTCCTCCCACGCCCTGGGATCGGCCGGGGCCACGCGCGCCCCCGCGTTGCTGCGGTACACGACCCACCCTTCCGCCTCGAGCCGGCGCAGGGCCTCGCGCACCGGCACCGCACTGACCCCGAGCTCGCGCGCCAGCGCGTCGAGCACGAGACGGTCGCCCGGCGCGTAGGTTCCCGACAGAATCCGGCCCTTTATCACGTCGTAGGTGCGTTCGAGCTTGTTCATCGGAGCTCACGCCTCTTCATAGGCGTCGTAGGGCAGCTCGAACACGTCGTAGGGGAACGGCCTCTCGGTCTCCGCCGGTGGCTCGAGGGTGATGAAACCGCCGCTGAAGAAGCCCAGCCCCGGGCCCGAGCGGTAGCCGTAGTCGAGCACGTTGCCGAGATAGATGCTGTGGTCACCGCCCTCGTAGGTGCGCCATGGGCGGCACTCGATCCACGCCAGCGGGTTCTCGAGCCGCGGTGACAGGTGGCCGCGCACCGAACGCACCTCGAGCTCGGGATGGCGGTGACCGGCGAAGTGGCGAGCCAGCGCCACCTGCTCGGCGCCGAGCACGTTGACCGTGAACGGGCTCTCCTGCAGGAGGTCGTGGCCCCGCGTGCGCCGGTTGATCGACACCAGCACCAGGGCCGGTTCCAGCGACACCGACGTGAACGCGTTGACGGTGAGGCCGTGCATCCCGTCGGGGGCGTCGACCGTCACCACAGTGACGCCGGTGCCGAACCGGCTGAGACATGTGCGCAGATCCATGCGCTGATCCACCGGAAACCTCCCCCTGGGCGGCGCGGCACCGCAGCGCGTGGAGCCGATCATATACGATTCCGCCGGGCGGGCTCACGGGTGCCGGGGCCGGCGCAGGCGCTCTCGCACCCGCTCCGCGCGCAGGTCGGCGAGCACCGCCCTCGCTCCGTTGCGCCCCGGAGCGCCCATCACTCCCCCGCCGGGATGGCTGCCCGAACCGCACAGGTAGAGCCCGTGCACCGGGGTCCTGTAGTCGGCGACGAGCGGGGACGGCCGCCCCGTGAAGAGCTGGTCGAGAGACAGCTCGCCGTGGAAGATGTTGCCGCCGAGCAGCCCGTAGGTGTCTTCCATGTCCTGCGGCGTCACCACCTGGCGGTGCAGGACGCTCGACGAGAACCCCGGCGCGTAGCTCTCAATCGTCGCCATGACCCGGTCGGCGAGGACGTCGCGTTGCTCCTGCCACGACGATCCGTGCGGTGCGTAAGGCACGTACTGGGTGAAGCAAGTCATGATGTGCTTGCCCTCGGGGGCCAGCGTCGGGTCCTTGGTCGTCGGGATCACCGCGTCGATCACCGGCTCGCTGCACAGCGCGCCGAACTTCGCCTCGTCCCACGCCTTCTCGATGTAGTCGATCGTTGGCCCGATGATGAACTCGGGGTGCTGGGGGCCGGGCTCCCGTCCCGGCAGCGCGCTGAAGTTGGGCAGGGCGTCGAGCGCGAAGTTGACCTTCGCCACCGCGCTGCGGCTGCGGAAACGCTGGATATCGGTGACGAGCTCGCCGGGAAGGTGCTCGCGGCCGACGAGTTCGAGCAGCACGAGCTTGGGATGGGCCGACGCCGCCACCACGGAAGCCCGCAGCTCGGTGCCGTCGTGCAAGGTGACGCCGTGGACGCGGCCCCCGGCGACGTCTATGCGGGCGACGCCTGAACCGGTCCGCACCTCGGCCCCCGCGGCGCGCGCCGCAGCGGCCAGGGCCTCCGACAGGGCGCCCATCCCGCCCCGCACGAAGCCCCACTCCGCTCGCTTGCCCTCCACCTCGCCCATGCGGTGGTGCAGCAGGACGTAAGCGGTGCCCGGTGTCATCGGTCCCGCGTAGGCACCGACGACGGCGCCGAAGGCGAGGCTGCCCTTGACGTGGGGATGGCCGAAATGGCGCCCGAGGTAATCCTCGGCCGACAGCGTCATGAGGTCGATGAAACGGGCGAGGCGGTCCCGGTGCCGCAGCATGTGGGAGCCGAAACGCAGCGCCCGGGCCGTGTCCCTGCCCCCGAGGGGCAGACGGGGCGGGGTCATGGCGAGCAGGGGCCGGACGACCGACACCATCTCGCCGAGCTCGGCGTCGTAGGCCTCGTAGGCGGCGGCGTCGGCGCGCGAGAAGCGTTCGAGCTCGGCACGCCGCCGGGCCCCGTCGTTCCAATCCAGGATGTAGCCGCCGTCGGGGAACGGGTGGAAGGATCCGGGATCGAGCCCGTAGACGTGGTAGCCGAAGCGGGCGAGGTCCAGGGTCCGCACGATGTCGTCCTGCAGGAGGCTCACCACGTAGGACAGCACGGACACCTTGAAGCCCGGCCACACCTCTTCGGTGACCGCGGCGCCCCCGACCCGGTCGCGGCGCTCGACGATCGCTACGTCGAGACCGGCTCGGGCCAGGTAGGCGCCGCAGATCAGCCCGTTGTGGCCGCCTCCGACGACGATCGCGTCGTAGCGTCCGTTGCCCATGCGCGCACCCTCCTCGGGATCGGGGGCAGGAGCCGGCGGCGGATCCCCCGGGCCGGCTCAGCCTGTCGCCATCCTCGCGTGCCCGCAGCCGCATCGGGCGGCGCCGTGCCGGCGGCGGCGCGCCGGACGACCCGGCTCGCCGCGGTGCTGCATCACCACCCCGTCGTCCGGCGACCTCTCAAGCGAGGACCGGTACGCCGGGGCACG
>CADDZG010000060.1 GCA_902812355.1 Actinomycetota bacterium
GTCCCGAGGGCGGCGGGGGTAGCGGGGAAGCCACAGCGCAGGGCGAGCACGTAAAGCCCGATCGCCAGTCCGATCCCGGCGAGGTGCTGGATTGCCGGCACCGCTTGCAGGGGGGCCACGGCCAGCACGACCTTGAGCAGCGCCGGGTAGAGCAGGGGCCGTCCGCCCGGGTGCCCGAGGTTGTGGGCTTGGTCCAGGTAGTGGTAGGTGTCCCGCTGCAGCAGCAGGGCAGGCTGGTAGGCGAGGGCGGCGGTTATCCTGAGCGTCGCTCCGCCTGCGACCAGGAGCGCCATCGTCCGGTGCCGGGCCGGGATCCCCGGCAGCGCCCGCGGCGGAGCGCTCATGCCCTGCCCCCACTTGAGTACGGATCTCTGTCATCATTGCCTGCTGGGTGCCTGGTGCCACAGGGCGCCGAGGATCGGTGCTTCGCACGGAAGAACAGGAAGGGAGACGGGAAGTGAACATCCTGATACTCGGAGGCGACGGCTACCTCGGGTGGCCGACCGCCATGTACCTGTCGCGCAGGGGCCATGACGTCACCGTGGTCGACAGCTTCCACCGGAGGCTGTGGGACGCAGAGATCGGCGCCGAGTCCCTGCTCCCGATCCGATCGTTGCGCGAGCGCGTGGCCTTGTGGTCCGAACTCGGCCAGCCTCGGATCCACATGGAGGTCGGCGACATCACGGATTGGGACTTCCTGGAGGCGGTGGTGCGGGAACGCGCGCCCGAGGCAATCGTCCACTACGGGGAGCACCGTGCCGCGCCCTTCTCGATGCTGTCGCGACGACACGCGGTGATCACCCAGGTGAACAACGTTGTGGGAACCCTCAACGTGCTGTTCGCGATGCGCGACCACGCTCCCGACGCCCACCTCGTGAAGCTCGGCACGATGGGGGAGTACGGCACCCCCAACATCAGCATCGAAGAGGGTTACATCGAGATCCACCACGAGGGACGTAGCGACGTCCTGCCCTACCCGAAGCAGCCGGGCTCCTTCTATCACCTCTCCAAGGTGCACGACTCGCACAATATCCACTTTGCGTGCAAGGTCTGGGGGCTGCGGGCGACGGACCTCAACCAAGGCGTGGTCTATGGCGTGCACACCGAGGAGACCGACATGCACCCGGGCCTCGCAACGCGTTTCGATTACGACCACGTGTGGGGAACGGTGCTCAACCGTTTCTGCGTGCAGGCGGCGATCGACCACCCGCTTACCGTCTACGGCAAGGGGGGCCAGACGCGCGGTTTCCTCGACATCCGCGACACACTTGCCTGCATCGAGCTCGCCGTCCTTAACCCCGCGGCTCCCGGCGAGTTCCGGGTCTTCAACCAGTTCACGGAGCAGTTCAGCGTGGGCGAGCTGGCAGAGAAGGTGGCCGAGGCGGCGACCAAGCTGGGCTGGGACCCGATCATCGAGAACATCGCCAACCCGCGCGTCGAGGCGGAGGAGCACTTCTACAACGCCAAGCACACGAAGTTGCTGGACCTCGGACTGCAGCCTCACTACCTGTCGGAGACCTTGATCGACGGGCTGCTGGAGACGGTGCGAGCTCACGCCGACCGGGTCGACCGGGCTCTCCTTCTGCCGAGCCACACCTGGACTGAGGGATGGATCGGCCCCGAGGCGAAGGAGCAGCAGGGTGGTGAGGTGCACTGAGCCCGCCGCGCCGCGCCGCGGGAACGCGTAGCGGAGAGGGGCAGGGAACGGCCGGAGCCTGACGACGGACCCGATCCTCTCAGGCACCGAGGCGCTGGGTTACGCCGTTGCCGTCCTCGTCGTGGGATGGGTCGTTGCACGCGCCCTGACCGCGAGGCTCCACCTCGACCCCGCGATCGCTTGGGGCCTGAGTCCGTTCGGTGTGGCGCTGTTCGCGCTCGGCCTGGAGTGCCTGCACATCGTGACCGGGGGCGGGGTCTTCTCCCGTCCGTGGCTGGTGCGCGCGCTCACCGGAGCCACCCTGGCTGCAGGCCTCGTCGCGTACGTGCTGCACCGGCCAGCCGGTCGCACCCGGCCGAACCTCCTGCCGGCGCTCGTCGTGGCGGTCGGGTGGGGGGTGTGGGGAAGTCCCGTGTGGCGCATGGTGCCGCTGCTGTTCCCGGGTGATTCCCCAATGCACTCGGGCTGGTCGGCTCAGCTGCTGGACGGGGAAACGACGCCCTCGGCTGCGATCACCGGACACATCCCGAACTTCTACCCCTGGCTCTTCCATGCGACCCAAGCATTCGTGACCTGCCTGCTGCCGGTGCAGCATTCCATGGCCGCGCTCGCTCCGTTGCAGCTGATCTCGTTGGCGGGACGCTGCTGGCCCTCTACGCGCTGGGTTGCGTGATCGCCCAGGATCGCAGGTCGGGTCTCGGCACGGCCCTGCTGTCGGGCCTCACCGGGGGCCTCGGCTTCTTCGTGGCGCGTGGTCCCGCCCTTCTGCTCAACCCGCGCGTCGACACGACGCGCTACTGGGGAGACCTGCTGTTTGTGCGTTCCTACAATCCGTCCTTCTATCAGCTGGCCCCTCCGTTCCCCCGCGATCTCGCCTTCGCCCTGCTGGTCTGCGCGCTGTCCCTGGTGATCCTGGGGAACCGACGCGACGACCTGCGTCTGATCGCTCTTGGAGGGGCCGCGGTGGGCGTGGCGGGGCTGTCCAACCCCGACAGCTTCCTCGTCGGCGCCGGAGCGCTGGTCCTCTTGTGCATCTTCCCGGCCGGCATGCGGCGCCGGCGGCTGATCCCCGCGCTGCTCCTGCCTCTGGCTGGGATGTATGCCCTGTGGTTCGTGCCGCAGATGCTGTCCTACGTCCACTTCGGCGGCTACGTAAACCTCACCAAGGTGACCCCGGTGGTGCTACCGGCATGGGCGATCGTCGCCTCCTGGGGTGTGATCACTCCGCTGGCCGCGATCGGTTTCGTGATCTGGGCCCCCCGTGCGCGCCACGACCCGGGGGCTCGGCTGCTGTTGTTGGTGGCGGTGAGTGCGGGGGCGCTCGTGGGTGCGGTGTCGGTTGCATCTCACCTCGTGGCCCATGCGTTCATGGCGCTGGACAGGGCCCACCGCTACTGGCCGCTGCTGGGCTTCGCCCTGGCCGTCTACGCGGGGCTCGGGCTTGGCGAGCTGGTGAGCCGCCTGCGGCCGCGTGCGGCCGCCGTGGCTGCCGCGCTGCTCGCAGTGCTCCTGGCCTTACCCTCGCCGGTGCTCGCATCGGCGGCCGCCCCGGCCAAGGCTCCCCCCTGGGGCAGCTACAAGATGGCCCTGGGGGGCGACCCGAACGCGTTGCTGAACCTCGTGGCCGAGGATCCCGGGCGTTGCGTGGTCGCCGCGCCGAGGAGGGTGGCCCGCCAGATCTGGGCCTATTCCGGCTACCGGTTATTGATGTTCCAGGTCTCCGTGCCGCATCCGGGCAACCCTGCCCGGATCCGCTGGCCGGGGATCTACCGGCGCACGATCCCGATCCACGTGCGCGAGCACGTGACGCACGTCCTCACCCACGGACTCACTACCCCGCGCGACTGGCTCCGCCTAGCCCACCGGTACGGGATTGACATCGTGGTGGCGCCCGACTACGCCGTGCACCCCGGCAAGGGTTTCCCGCCCGGTGGCCGGCGCGCGTCCAACCTCCCCTTCACCGTGTTCAGGCTCGACGGCTGCGGATCATGAGCGCGCGGAGCCGAACCACTCGATCGTGGAGCAGAGACCTTCGGTGAGGCTTATCCGCGGGCGCCAGCCGAGCACGCGCGCGGCCTTGGAAACGTCGACGCTCGTACGCTCGACCTCGCCGGGGCGCGCCGGTCGGTGGACGATGCCTGCAGTCGAGCCGGTGAGTTCCAGGACCGTGTCGGCGAGTTCCTTGACGGTCGTTTCGACACCGGTGGCGAGTTGGAAGACCTCGCCGCCGATCCCCTCCGTCTGGAGGGCACGTTCGATCGCCGAGCAGATGTCGTCCACGTGTATGAAGTCCCGGGAGCGGCTTCCGTCCCCGTAGATCTCCAGCGGTTCGCCACGCAGCGCTCGGGTGACGAAACGGGGCACCGCGTTGTTGCGCTTGTGAGCCGAGAAGGGACCGTAGACGTTGCTAAAGCGCAGAGCCACGGCCTCCATCCCGAAGGATGCCGAATAGGCCTGGCAGTAGGCCTCGCCTGCGAGCTTGCCGGCTCCGTAGGGCGATAGTGGATGGGGCACCCGCCCCTCGTGCAGAGGTTGCTCGACCTCGCCGAGGGCCGCACCCGAAGAGGAGAACACGAAGCGGCGGACCCCAGCGCGCCGGGCGGCCTCCAGCGCCATCACCGTGGTGACCGCGTTGCCCTTGAGGTCGCGCAGAGGGTCCTCGACCGAGGGGGCGACCCCTGTCTCGCTGGCGAGGTGGACCACCGCCGAGCAGCCCCGCAGAGCGGGTCCAAGGACCTCGGGATCCCCGGCGTCGCCCACGACCACGCGGCAACGGCCTTCGACGTGCTCTCGCCTGCCGGTGCGGAGGTCGTCGACTACAACCACCTCCTCGCCGGCGGCGGCGAGCCGATGCACGAGGTTGGCTCCGACGAAGCCGCAGCCTCCGGTTACGACGATGTGTCCGTTGCGTGCCACGTGGCGCTCCCTCCAGGTCGTGTGCCGAGGGCAGGGCTGCCCTCGGTGGGCCCCGGCGTGGTTCGCCGGAGACGGAAGACGGACAGATATCATTCCACCCGATCGGCCGATGACGGAGGCGAGATGGCCTACCTGAGGGCGCTGGGCGTCCTGGTGGCTCTGATCCTGGTGATCGTGTCCACGCGCGGTTACGTTCGGCGCTCGCTGCGCCTGCCCGACCTGCTGCTGGTGTGGCTCGTGTCCGCAGTGCTGCTGGTGGTAGCCGCCGATCCGTCGCTGGTCGACCCACTGTTGTCTCCGATCGGCTTCCCCCCAGGGTCGCGCCGGCGGGTGATCGGCGTGCTGGTGGTCGGCGAGCTCGGGTTGTTGCTGCTGGTGCTGCGCTCCTACGCGCAGGTCGACGACGTGCTCGCCCGCCTCGGGGATCACGCGGACCGCGTCGCCGCCCGTCGTTTCGAGGAGGAGTACGGGGAGGCGCCCGGCGACCGCATCGCCGTGGTGATCCCGGCCCTCAACGAGGAGAGCAACCTCCCGCGGGTGCTGTCGGAGATCCCCCGCACCATCGCCGGCCACGAGGTCGAGGTCATCGTGGTATCCGACGGATCGATCGACCGCACCGAACGGACGGCTCGTGCTCTCGGCGCGCTCGTGGTGGGCCGCGATCTGCAACGGGGTCAGGGGGCGGCAGTCGCCCTCGGCTACCGGGCGGCGTTGGCGCGCGGGAACCGCTTCGTGGCCACGGTAGATGCCGACGGGCAGTACGACCCGAGCGAGCTGCCTCAGCTGCTCGAACCGTTGCTGCGCGGCGAGGCCGACGTGGTCCACGGCTCCCGCATGCTCGGGCTCTACGAGCGCCCGCTCTTCGGGCGTTCCCAGGGCGTGCGGGTGTTTGCTTGGCTGACGTCGCTGTTCACCGGTCAGCGCATCACCGACCCCGCCAGCGGCTTCCGGGCCTTCACCGCCGCCGCCCTGTCGCAGCTCGAGTTCCGCGAGACCCAGTTCCACGCCGGCGAGGTGACGGTCGCTGCAGCCAAGCGCGGGCTCAGAGTCAAAGAGGTGCCGTGCACCTTCCGCGAGCGCTTCTCGGGCGAGTCCAAGAAGCCTCCGCTGTTCCGCTACGGCTTCGGTTACGCGCGCGCCTTGCTGCGCACGTGGATGCACTGACCGTCGGCTAGCCTTCTGCGGCCCGGCGAGCCTCCGCCTCGCGCAGCTCCACGCGCCGGATCTTGCCGGACACGGTCTTGGGCAGCTCGTCGATGAACTCGATCTCGCGCGGGTACTTGTACGGAGCGGTGACGCTCTGCACGTGGCGCTGGATGTCGGCGGCGAGCTCGTCGGAAGGCTCGAAGCCGGGGGCAAGCACGACGAAGGCCTTGACGATCGAGCCCCGTTGCGGATCGGGCTTGGCTACCACCGCCGCCTCGGCCACCGCTTCGTGCTCGACCAGGGCGGACTCGACCTCGAAGGGGCCGATGCGGTAGCCCGCCGAGATGATGACGTCGTCGGCCCGGCTCACGAACCACAGGTAGCCGTCCTCGTCGGCGTAGGCGCGGTCGCCCGTGTAGTACCAGCCGTTGCGGAAAGCATCGGCGGTGGCTTCCGGATCGTGCCAGTACTCCTTGAACAGCCCCACGGGGCGTTCGGGCTCGATGCGGACCGCGATGTGGCCTTCCTGCCCCGGGGGCAGGACGTTGCCGTCGTCGTCCACCACCGCCACGTCGAAGCCCGGCACCGGCTTGCCCATCGAGCCGGGCTTCACCGGCAAACACCGGAAGTTCGCCACGATGTTGACGGTCTCGGTCTGGCCGTAGCCGTCGTAGATCTGGGTCCCGGTGTGCTCCTTCCACACTTTGATCGTCTCGGGGTCCAGGGGCTCACCCGCGCTCAGGCAATGCCGCAGGCTGGAGAAGTCGTAGCGCTTGAGGTCCTGGAGCACCAGGGCGCGGTAGATCGTAGGCGGTGCGCAGAAGGTGGTTACCCGGTAGGCGCCGATGAGGCGCAGGATGAGGTCGAAGTCGGGCTTGCCGCGCGCGTCCCACAGGAACACCGCGGCGCCCACGCGCCACTGGCCGAACAGCTTGCCCCACGCGGCTTTGGCCCATCCGGTGTCCGAGATCGTCCAGTGCAGGTCCTCGGGCTTGAGGTCCTGCCAAAAGCGCGCCGTGACGTCGTGACCGATGCCGTAGGAAGCCTGCGTGTGCAGGACCATCTTCGGATAGGCGACGGTGCCGGAGGTGAAGTAGATCAGCATCGGGTCGTCGGCCGCGGTGGCGAAGCCGTCGAAGGGGTTGTCGCTGGCCGACGCCATGCCTTCGTCGAAGGAAACCCACCGTTCGACCCGGCCGTTGACGGAGATCGTGGTGGTGAGTGTCTCGCAACGGGACTTGATCGCGTTGACCTTCTCGGTGCCTTCGACGTTGGTGATGGCCACGGTCGCTTCGGCACGCCTGATCCGGTACTCGATGTCGCGCGGCTGCAGCTGCATCGTGGCCGGCATCGGGATCGCTCCGAGCTTGAAGCATCCGAGCAAGATGAAGTACCACTGCGGGATGCGCGGCAACATCACGAAGACGCGGTCCCCCTTGCGGACCCCGAGCTCGTTGAGGAAGCGAGCGGCGCGATTGGCGGCGACGGAGAGGTCGTGGAAGGAGTGGCGCACCGCGTTGGAACCATCGGGGCCGACCGCGAGGAGGGCGAGCTTGTCCGGATCCCGTCTCGCCCAGGCATCGACCACGTCACGTGTGTAGTTGAAATCCGGCGGCACGTCCCAGGTGAAGTTCTTGACGGTCTCGTCGTAGCTGGTCATGTTGGGCTCGACGTCGGTCACCCGCTGCCTCCTTGTCCGAACCGTGTCGCGGCACCGGTGCCTCAAGCGGTGCGCTGCGAGGCCGCTTCCTGCAGTCCGAGCTCTTCGATCGAGGTCTCTCGCATCTTGAACTTCTGTATCTTGCCGGTGACGGTCATAGGGAAGTTGTCGGTGAAGCGTACGTAGCGCGGGATCTTGTAGGTGGCGATCTTGCCCTTGCAGTAGGCGCGCAGCTCTTCCTCGGTCAGCGACGCTCCTTCCTTGAGCTTGACCCAGGCGCATACCTCTTCGCCGTACTTGAGATCCGGCACTCCGATGACCTGGACGTCCTCGATCGCAGGATGGGAGTAGAGGAACTCCTCGATCTCGCGCGGATAGATGTTCTCGCCCCCGCGGATGATCATGTCCTTGATGCGGCCGACGATGTTCACGTAGCCGTCCTCGCGCATCACAGCGAGGTCCCCGGTGTGCATCCAACGAGCCCGGTCGATCGCCTCGGCGGTGGCTTCCGGATCGTTCCAGTACCCGAGCATCACGCAGTAGCCACGGGTCAGCAGCTCACCGGGCGTACCCCGAGGCACGGTTCGGCCGGTCGAAGGATCGACGATCTTGCACTCGACGTGGGGATGGATCGATCCGACCGTAGACACCCGGGTCTCGATGTCGTCGTCGACGCTTGACTGGAACGACACCGGGGAGGTCTCCGTCATGCCGTAGCAGATCGTCACCTGGTCCATGTGCATCTGGCTCATGACCCGCTTCATCACCTCAACGGGACAGGGCGAGCCTGCCATGATGCCGGTGCGCAGGCTGTCGAGCCGGTAGGAGGAGAAATCGTCCAGCGACAGCTCGGCTATGAACATCGTGGGGACCCCGTACAGCGCGGTGCAGCGCTCCTCCTGCACGGTTTCGAGGCAGGCGCGTGCCTCGAAGGCCTCTCCCGGCAGCACGATCGCGGCCGCATGGGTCATTGCCGCGAGGCTGCCGAGCACCATGCCGAAGCAGTGGTAGAAGGGCACCGGGAGGCAGATGCGGTCCTCGGGTCCCAGGCGCATCCGACGCCCGATGAAGTAGCCGTTGTTGAGGATGTTGTGGTGCGACAGGGTCGCCCCCTTGGGGAAGCCCGTCGTGCCCGAGGTGTACTGGATGTTGATCGGGTCGTCGAAGTCCAGGGTCGAGCGACGCTGCTCGAGGTCGTCGTCGGAACACCCCTCGGACCGCTCGAGTAGCTGCTCCCAGGTAATCGTCGAGCCCGGCGTGTCGCCGGGGCCGAGCAGCACGACCTCCCGCAGGTCCGGCAGCCCCGGCCGCACGTCCTCGATCATCGCCACGTAGTCGGCGTCGCGGAAGCCGCGGGCGGCCACCAGCATCGACACGCCCGACCGCTCGAGGGCGTAGCGGAGCTCGTGCGTGCGGTAGGCGGGGTTGATGTTGACGAGGATCGCCCCGATCTTCGCGGTGGCGTATTGCACCACGACCCATTCGGCGTTGTTGGGGCTCCAGATGCCGACCCGGTCGCCCTTGGCCACACCTGAGGCCAGCAGGGCGCGGGCCGCCTCGTCCACCGCCGCGTTGAGCTCGGCGTAGGTGTAGCGCAAACCCTGGTGGCGGCTCACCAGGGCCTCGCGGCCCCCGTGTTCGGCCGCCACCCGGTCGAGCTCCTCACCGATCGTGCGTCCGATCAGGGGCGTGTCGGACGGTCCAGAGACGTATGAGCGCTGCATCGGCCACCCCCCAGCTTCCCTTCCTTCCTGACCGCGAAGGTACCGCCGCTGGTGTCCCGGCGCACGGGACGGGTGCAGCGGGGCCTGTGGGCGATGGCCCCGGCGTTGGGTATCCTGCTCGCGGCGAGCGGGCCGCACCCGGCGGCCCCCTGCAGAGAACGAAGGGAAGGCATGCGGCTGCGGATCGCACCGAGCGACGAGTCGTTCTTCGACCTCTTCGAGCAGATGGCCAAGACCGTGCAGCACGGGGCCGAGGAGCTGCTCGATCTGCTCAAGAACTACACCGACCTCGACCGCAAGGTGTCGCGCATCCTCGATATCGAGCACGAAGGTGACGAGATAACGCACCGGGTGATCCACCGCCTCAACACGACCTTCGTGACCCCCTTCGACCGGGAGGACATCCACCTGCTGGCGGCGAGCCTCGACGACGTGCTGGACCACATCGAGGCCGCAGCCGAGTTCCTGCAGCTGCACAAGATCCAGGAGCCCCTGCCGCAGATGATCTCGCTCACCGAGACTCTCGCCCAGGCGGCGCGCGAGACCGCCGCAGCCATGCCGGGCCTGCGCAAGATGACGGTCGAGAACCTGCAGGACTATTGGGTGGAGATCAACCGACTCGAGAACGAGGGGGATCGCCTGTACCGGCGCACGATCGCGGAACTCTTCTCGGGCGATTACAAGGCGATGGACGTGCTCAAGTTCAAGGAGATCACCGAGGAGATAGAGCAGGGGATCGACCGGCTGGAAGACGTGGCCAACACGATCGAAACGATCACCCTCAAGGAGTCGTGATGACCCGGCCATCGTGCCGGGGGGTGGACGGGGAGCCCTAGATGCCCTCATTCCAGGCGATGGTGGTGATCTTCGCCGCCCTCTCCTTTGACTTCTTCAACGGCTTCCACGACGCCGCCAACTCGATAGCTACGGTCGTGTCGACGCGCGTGCTGACCCCGCGGGTGGCGGTCGCATGGGCCGCATTCTGGAACTTCGTCGCCTTCGTCGTGTTCGGCACTGCGGTCGCGGCGACGATCGGCACCGGGATCATCGACACGACCGACATGACCCTCAACGTGATCCTCGCCGCTCTGATCGGAGCAATCGCGTGGGACATCATCACCTGGTACTACGGCTTGCCGACGTCGTCGTCCCACGCCCTCGTGGGGGGGCTGGGCGGTGCGGCGTGGGCATTTCGGGGGCTTAGCGGGCTCGTCTACGGGGGCTTCGTGAAGGTGCTGGTGTTCATCGTGGTGTCGCCGATCGTCGGCTTCATCCTCGCCGTAGGGCTCATGAACCTGGTGATGACGATAGCCCACGTACTCATACGCACCGATCGGGCGACCCTCGCCGGCACCAACAAGGCCTTCCGCCTGATCCAGCTGGTGAGCTCGGCCGCCTACTCGCTGGGCCACGGCGCGAACGACGCCCAGAAGACGATGGGCGTGATCCTGGCGGTCCTGATCGTCGACGGAGCGGTGCCTCCGCACGCGCAGATCGGATACCTGATTGCGATCCCGGCGGAGATCGCCATCGCTCTGGGCACGCTGGCGGGGGGCTGGCGCATCGTGCGCACCCTGGGGAGCAGGATCACCAAGCTGCAGCCGGTCGGTGGGGTGGCGGCCGAGGCCGGCGCGGCGATCACCCTGTTCACCACCGCCCACTTCGGCATCCCGGTGTCCACGACCCACACGATCACCGGCTCGATCATCGGTATCGGGACGACCCGGCGCTTGTCGGCGATCCGCTGGGGGGTGACGGCACGTGTCGTCTACGCATGGGTCCTCACCATCCCTGGGGCGGCGGCGATCGCTGCGGCCGCTTTCTGGGTCCTCAAGGTGATCCCGGCCGACGTTGTCGTCGGGGTAGGGGTCGTGCTCGGGATCTCGTGGCTCGTGCTCTTCCTGCGACGCCGTCGGGCGGCGATGGAGGCGGTGTTCGCCCCGCCGGCGTGACCCCCCGGGGTCTCTGCGAGCCTCACCTACACTGGAGGCATGGCGCGGGATGAGATCGAACGGCTGCGGGAGCAGGAGCGTTCGGATCGCAAGTTGATGCAGCGCGCGGCCGACGCTCTGGCCGAGATCGACCGCTCGCAAGGCCTCGAGGACCGCCATGCCGACGTGCTCGCGGCCCTGCGGATACGCCTCGAGGGCAAGCCCCGGGCCAAGCTCGAGGACCTGCTCTCGGCCGCCGGCGACATCTCGGGCAAGCGGGACCTCACCGACGTCCTCGGGGGCGCCGACGAGCCCATGCAGCGGGAGTGGCCGGAGATCCGGGAGAAGAAGCGGGACTGGCCGGGCTGACGGCGCTTCCGCTTCAGGAGGCGTCGCCGGCCGCGCCCGCCTCGCCGCCGTCGCACGGGGGGGCGGCAGCCGGCGCCGCCACCCGTTCGAGCAGATCCCCCAGCGTCTCGAGCTCGGCGGGCGTGAAACGCGAGGTGAAGTGGCGGTCGATCCCGCGCAGGTGGTGCGGGGC
>CADDZG010000061.1 GCA_902812355.1 Actinomycetota bacterium
TGCCTGGGTTCGACACGGTCACCTCCCGGCCGTCGAGCTCGAGCACCTCTCCGGCTGCGGGCATGCCCTGCTTCCTACACCGAGCGGCGCCCGCCCGCGGCGTGGCGGCGACATGGGTAGACTGCAAACGTTTGTGGTCGCTATTGACGACCGGGTCAGCGATCGGCGTCACGGGGGTGCTGGTATGGGGCTCAAGACCTTCGGCACTATGCAGGTCGACTGGGAGCAGCGGGTCGACCTCGACCGCCTTCGCACCCAGCGGCTGGAGCGCGTGGGGCGCGTACTGCGCACCTCGGAGCTCGGGGCCCTGCTGTGTTTCGACATGAACAACATCCGCTACATCACCGCCACGCACATCGGCACCTGGGCGATGGACAAGCTGGCACGGTTCTGCCTGCTGCCGCGCGGCGAGCAGCCGATCATGTGGGACTTCGGCTCGGCCGCCCGTCATCACGACATCTACTGCCCGTGGCTCGGCGACCGCTCTCGGGCCGGGATCTCGACGATGCGCGGAGCGATGTCTCCGGGATCGGGGAGGGCGGAGGACGTCGCGCGCAAGGTGCGCATCGAGCTCGAGGAGCGAGGACTGCGGGACGAGCCATTGGGCGTGGACGTCGTGGAGCCTCCGGTGCTACGTGCCCTCGAGGCCGAAGGAATCGAAGTGGTCGACGGTCAGCAGGTGATGCAGCAGGCCAGGGTGATCAAGACCGAGGACGAGATCACCTTGCTCAACATGGCCTGCATGATGGTCGATGCGGCCTATGAGGAACTGTACGCACGGATGCGTCCGGGTATGCGTGAGAACGAGTGTGTAGCGCTCGTCAGCAAGGTCCTCTACGACCTCGGGTCCGAGCACGTAGAAGGCGTCAATGCGATCTCGGGCGAACGGTGTAGCCCTCATCCCCATGTTTATACCGACCGGGTGCTGCGTCCGGGCGACCCTGCCTACTTCGACATCCTGCACAGCTACATGGGCTACAGGACCTGCTACTACCGAACCTTCGTGGTCGGCAGTGCGTCACAGGCCCAGGTCGACGCGTACAAGCGCTGCCGCGAGATGCTCGACGCGGCCATCGACCTGATCAAGCCAGGGGTGACGACGGCGGAGGTGGTGCAGGTGTGGCCGGAGGCCACCAAGTTCGGGTTCCCCAACGAAGAAGCGGCCTTCGCCCTGCAGTTCGGCCACGGCGTCGGGTTGTCGATTTGGGAGAAGCCGATCTTCTCGCGGCTCGTGTCGCTCGAGCATCCCGAGACGATCGAAGAGAACATGGTCTTCGCTCTGGAGACCTTCTGGCCGGCGTCGGACGGCTGGTCCGCGGCGCGCATCGAGGAGCAGCTCGTGGTGACCGCCGAGGGGGCGGAGGTCATGACCCGCTTCCCCGCCGAGACCCTCATGGTCGCCGGACACCGCTACCACGCGGCCACCGGACCGCTGCCGGCTACGCGCGAGACGCAGAGCCACCTCAACCGCTGACCCGGCCCCCTGCGCCTCAGGTGAAGGCGTCGTAGAGCAGCTTGAGGGCCGACAGCAACGGTATCGCCAGCACCACGAGGTCGAAGGTGCGCTGCGAGACGCGGTGGGCGATCCTGGTACCCAGGGGCAGAGCCGCCATCGTCGGTATCAATGCGAGCCCGCTCTGCAGCAGCCGCTCCGCGTCGTAGAGGCCGATCATGGCGAAGGTGATCGTTTGCACGAGCGCGTAGGTCTGGAACACCATGGTCAAGGTGAACACGTAGGCCTGCTTCTCCATGCGGTAGCCGTGCAGATAGGTGGCCATTATCGGCCCGGACATCCCTGTCGCTCCCTGGAGCGCGCCCGCGGCCAGTCCCACGGGTCCCGAAGCGATGCGCGTCACCTCGGGCGTCAGGCGTAGCGCCGGCCGCGCCACGAACACGATCGTGTACGCCGCGACCGCGACGGCGACCGCCACGGCTAGGACTCTGGCGTCCAGGTGTTTGAGCAGGATCGTCCCCGCTACAGCTCCCACCGTGCCCGTAGCGAGCAGCAGCGGAAGATCCCGCGTGGAGCCCCGGTGCTCCCGGTAGCTCCACAGCAACGCGAGGTTGGTGACCACACCCGGTATGGCCATGACCACCACCGCGTGCTCTACGCCTATCAGAGATGCGATCGCCGGGATCGCGATCTGGGGCAAGCCTTGTCCGGTCGCACCCTTGATGAAGGCGCCGAGCGCCATGGCCGCCAGTACGACGGCGAGCGCATAGATGTCTACATGCATCCGATCCAGGAGCCGGGTGCCGGGGCGGGAGGCACCGCCTACGCCTCCAGACGGCCGCCGAGGACCCGTGCCATCCAGTCCGCGCTGCGGTAGCGGTGCTTGTAGGCGACGTTGGCGCACCCATGGTTGCCGTCCTCGAGCAGGATGAGGTCGGTAGGCCCGCCCGCCGCTTCGGCGAGGCGCAATGCATGCTGCCACGGGATCAGGCGGTCCAGCTTGCCCATGACGACCTGCAGCGGGCACGAGATGCGTGCGGCGGCGTCCCGCAGCGTGAGATCCTCGGCTCGCCGTCGCGCCTCGGTCTCGTCGGCGGCGCCGGACCGGACCATAAAGGCAGCGCGCGTGAGATCTGGCAGTTGCTCCCAACACTCGCCGAAGTCGAAGGGCCCGGCCAGGGCGATGCATGCCTTCACCCGTGGCTCGAAGGCTGCGGCGCGCGGAGCGTAGTAGCCACCCAAACTCACCCCCCACAGGCCGATGCGGGAGGGATCCAGCCCGGGGACGTGCTCGAGGTGGTCGATGACCGCCGCGATCGGGACCTCCCAGTCGGGACGGATCGGCAGCTCGTATTCCACCTCTCCCTGGCCGGGGCCGTCCAGCGACAAGGTCGCCAGTCCCCTCTGCAGGAAGAGCTCCTCGGTAGACCGGAACTCCTCCTTGGCGGAGTCGAGTCCGGGGATCAGTATCACCAGCGGATGGGGGGCCGGATCAGGCGGCCTGCGCAGCACACCGACCAGGTGGGTCCCCTCGAAGGGGATCTCGACGCGCTCGCCTGGAGGGTCGAGGTGAGGTAGCGCATCGGTGAGACAGGTCACCGCCCGCAGGTGTGCTGCGCGCATCACGTCGCGATCCTGCACGTGAACGAATTTGGCGAAGTGGTGATAGACCGCGGCTTGCGCGAGGTGAGCCCCGGCGGACAAGAAGCGTCCCTCCCGCAGGGCGTCGCGGCCCGCACCCTCGTGGACCTCGGCTGCGGCGCACCAGGCCTTCGGCCACTCGGCCCAATCGGTCAGCGAGGAAGCGATGGTCTCGAGGTCCGGAGCCGCGACGCCGTTGGCGATGAAGCGCGGCTTCCAGTGGGCCATCGCGGTGGAGACCCGCTCGTCCAGGATCCCTCCCTCGGATCAGTTTCTGCAAACGATTGCAACAATCTAGTAATCTCCTAGCCGCGGTGTCAAGCAGAGGTCCTCAGCTGCCGCGTTTCTCGGACGCGGAGATGGCCACACGCCGGGAGCGCCTCGCGCGCGTCCTCGAGGAGCGCGGCGTGAGGCACGCGCTCGTGTACGGAGCGGAACGCAGCGGCAGCGGGGTGGCGTGGCTAACCGGATGGCCGGTGACGCGTGAGGCGGCGGTGGTGTTCACCCCGGGGGAGCGCGACGTGCTGTTCGTGCGATACCACAACCACGTCCCACAGGCGGCACGTCTGGCCCCCACGGCGGATGTCCGCTCGGGAGGAGGCTCGGTGGTCGCCGTCGCCGCGGGCCTGCTGCGGGGGCGCGGAGGCGCCGTGGGGGTCATCGGGCCTCTGGGGTATCGCGACGCAGAGCTCCTGCGGGACCGCGTCGGCGACCTACACGATCTGTCTGACGCCTACACGAGGCTGCGTCTCGTCAAGTCACCCGAGGAGCTGTCTTGGGTGCGCAAGGGAGCCGAGCTGACGGACAGAGGCGTCGAGGCGCTTGCCGGCGGAGCCCGCGATGGGATGGACGATCACGGCCTCGTGGCGCTGATCGAGGCCGGCTACCGGCCCCTCGGCGGCCAGAGCGAGGTCCGCTATCTGGGGCTCACCCCGATGCGGGCTCCGCGGCTCAGCGTGCCCGAGCAATGGGCCTGCGGTCGGGTGCTGAGGACCGGCGACGTGCTGATGTGCGAGGTCGCGGCATCGTGGTGGGGCTATCCCGGCCAGCTGCTGCGCACCTTCTCGGTGGGGGAGCCCCCGACCCGGCTGTTCCGTGACCTGCACGACGTCGCCGAGGGCGTTTTCGACGCGCTGCGTCGCTTGCTGCGTCCGGGCGTGCACGCGTCCGAGCTGGTGGAGGCCGGCGCGGCTATCGACGCCGCAGGGTTCACGATCCGCGACGACCTCGTGCACGGCTACGTCGGCGGCTACCTGCCGCCGGTCCTGCGCACCCCGTCGAGCGCCCTGGGGCCCGTCCCGGACGTCACCCTCGAGGAAGGCATGACGCTCGTGGTGCAACCTAACGTGGTCACCGAAGACGAGCGCGCCGGGGTGCAGACCGGCGAACTGCTGGTTGTCGGCCCGCAGGGTGGCGAGCGCCTGCACTCGTTCCCGCAGGGCCTCGCTGTGATCGGCTGAGCGGGGTTAGCGCCGCCGGGCGGTGGCGCCGTCCTCGTCGGCAGCGCGGCTATGACCGCCGAGATAGAGCTCGGCCATCTCGGGGTTGGCCAGCAGGTTCCGAGGTTCACCGGTCAGCCGCACCTTGCCGCGCTCCATCACCACGCCCCGGTCGGCGAGGCTCAGACCGAGGCGCACGTTCTGTTCGACCAGCAGGATCGTCACTCCGCGGCGGTTGGCTTCTGCGATCAACGCGGCGACCTGCTTGGCGGCCTTCGGGTCGAGGCCGAGTGACGGCTCGTCGAGGAGCATCAGACGGGGATCGAGCATCATGGCGCGGCCGATCTCGATCAGCCGGCGCTGGCCACCCGACAGGTTGCCGGCAGGCTCTGCGGCTCGTTCTGAGACGATCGGTATCAGCTCGCACACGGCGTCGTAGCGTTCGCGCAGCAGGGCGCGACGCCTGCGAAGGGTGTAGCCGCCCATGAGGACGTTCTCCCGCACGGTCATCTTGGGGAACAGGGCGTCGCTCTGGGGGACCTGCACGACCCCTCGGGCAAGGATCTCGGCGCAACTGCGGCCGTCGAGCCGTTCGCCGTCCAGCGAGATCGTGCCGGCACGCGGACGCAGGAGCCCGCTGACCGCTCGCAGCACCGTCGACTTGCCAGCCCCGTTGGGGCCCACGACACAGGTCAGGGAACCCTCGGCTACCTCGAGGTCGAGTCCCTGCAGGACGTCGCCGCCCCCGTAGCCGGCCACTACACCCGCCAGCTCGAGCAGGGTCACACCGGAGCCTCGTCGTGCATCGTGCTCGGATCCTCGCCCAGGTAGGCGTCCAGTACCACCGGGTCCCGCTGGATCGTCTCCGGGGTTCCGGCCGCGATCGTCCGGCCCGACGCGAGAACCACCACCGGGTCACACAGCTCGAGCACCAGGGGCATGTTGTGCTCGACGATGAGGAAGGTGACGCCGCGTTCGTTGAGGGATCGCACGAGCCCGGCGATCCGTTCGACCAGGGCGGGGTTGACCCCGCCCGCCGGTTCGTCCAGCAGGATGAGGCGAGGCTGTGTCATGAGGACCTGAGCGAGCTCGACGAGCTTGCGCTGGCCGAAAGACAGGTGCCCCGCGCGCACCCCGGCCAGGTCCGCCATCCCGACGAACGCGAGCAGCTCGCGAGCTCGCTCGGCCTCGTGCCCAGCAACCGCGCTGGCTGCCAGGGTCCGCCACCGGAAACGAGACAGGGGTGCGACCACGTTGTCCAGCACGGTCATATCGTCGAACAGACGCGTGGTCTGCCAGGTGCGGCCGAGGCCGAGGTGGGCGCGCCTCCACGGAGGCAACCCGTCGATGCGCGTTCCTGCGAGGTGAACCGTGCCCTCGTCCGCAACCAGCATCCCGGTCAGCAGGTTGAACAGGGTCGTCTTGCCCGACCCGTTGGGGCCGATCAACCCAGTGATCGTGCCTTGCCGCACGGTCACGTCGCAGCGATCGACCGCCACCAGGCGACCGAAGCGCTTCGTGAGACCCTTGCCCACCAGCAGGTCTTCTCCGTCATCGGTATCGATCGTGCGCACGATACGCGACACCTCGATCGGGCGCGTGACGACTGCGTGGCTCGTTGCCTCGACCGCGCGCCCCCGCGTCCGCCTGCGCTCCAACAGCCGCGCTGCGGCGGGTAGCAGGCCCTGAGGGACGAACAGCACGGTGGCCATGAGCAGTCCGCCGAACAGGATCAGGCGGGCCTGGGAGCCGTTGGCCCAGACGTTGGTCGCTTCGGTGAGGATCTGCACTATGAAGGCGCCGATCAGCGGCCCCCACACCGTTCCGCGGCCGCCGATCATGGCCGCGAGCAGGATGCTCACGCTGACCAGGATGTCGAACATCCCGCGTGGGTCGATGAAGGTGAGGAAGTAGGCGTAGACGCCGCCGGCGACGCCGACCAGTGCACCGCTGGCGATGAACGCAAGGGTCTTGTAGACGTTGGTGCGGATACCGATCGCGGCGGCCTTGTTCTCGTCGGCGCGGATCGCAAGCAGCCCGGTTCCGAACTTGGTGCGACGTACCCACGCGCACAGGCCGAGCGAGAGCACCATCAGGGCGAACATCGCATAGTAGAAGGGCAGGTTGCCGAGGGCCGGATCCCAACCCGGGATCGGAAGGGTCACCCCGTTGCTGCCGCCGGTGATCGAGGTGAGATTGAGCCCGGTCACCTGAAGGATCAGGACCAGGGCGATCGTGATGATGACGAACGCGTGACCGCGCGCCCGCATCACCACGGAGCCCACCACGAGTGCCAGCAGCGCGGCGGCCACACCCCCCAGCGGGGCGAGCAGGAGGGGCGACACCCCGAGGTGGATCGCCAGCAGACCCGCGGTGTAGGCACCGACACCCAGGAACGCGCTCTGCCCGAGTGACACGTAACCCGCGAAACCCGAGACGATGTTCCAGCCGAGCGCTTCGACCGCGAGCAGGAAAGCCGAGAAGAGCACGTTCTGGTGGTAGGTGTCTCCTCGTGCGAGCAGCGGGAACACCGCGAGAGCCACCAGCAGCAGCGCCGCGGCGGCTCGTCCGGGGTCAAGCCGCGCCCCCACCCGCCCCGGCGAGACCGCTCTCATGCGGCTACCACATCCTCCCGCACGGGTCGACCAAGCAGTCCGGACGGCTTGAACAGCAAGACCACCAGGATCACGATGTAGAAGACGACGGTAGCCCACCGGGGCGACACGTACGTCGACGTCATCGCCTCGGCGACGCCGAGGATCAACGAGCCGAGCACGGCCCCCGGGAGGCTGCCCATGCCTCCGAGCACGATCACCCCCAGGAGCCTCGAGATCCACACGTAGTGGGACGCGGGGAAGAAGGTGAACAGCACGGCCAGCAGTGAACCACCGACCCCGGTCGTAGCGGTGCCGATCGCGAAGGTCATGGCAGCCACGCTCGATGCGCCCACCCCCACCAGCTGCGCGCTCGGCAGGTTCTGGGACGCGGCGCGGATCGCCCGGCCGGTCCACGTGTGGGTCAACAGCACATACAGCAGGCTCAAGACAACGACGGCCACTGCGAACGTATAGACGTACGCCTTGGGCAGAAACAGGGGGCCGAGGTAGAACGAGGTTCTCTCGTATCCCGGTGTCACCGAGTGGAACACGTTGCGGGTCACGAGGCCCATCACGCCTTCCAGCACGAGCGCGATCCCGAACGTGAGCAGAACGGTGGCCGACGGCGGCGCATCGAGGACACGGCGAACGAACAGGCGGTAGACGACCCACCCCAGCAGGAACATCATGGGCGTCGTCACGAGCGACAGCGCGATCGGGTCTACGCCGGTGGTGCTCCATACCTCCCAGGTCACCAGGGCCGAGAAGATCAAAAACGCTCCCTGGGCGACGTTGATCACGTTCATGACCCCGAACACCAAGGTGAGCCCAGATGCCATGAGCGCGTAGACGCCGCCGATCAGGATGCCGAGCAGCAGCGCTTGAGCGAAGCCGGTCATGCCGGGTGACTCATGCGGTTGCCGGCTCCGGCGCCCGCCCTACTTCCATGGAGGCTTGGGGAACACGACGTGGTCCGTGGTGGCGACCTCCTTGGGAAGCACGATCTCGGACCTGCCGTTCTGCCACTGGGCGAGAAGGAACGACTGCTGGGGCGCACCCGTCTCGTCCCAGCTGAGACGTCCGAGGATCGTGTCCACCGAGTGGGAGTGCAACCAGTCCGCTATCTTGGCCTGGTCGATCTCGCCTACCGCCTCGACCGCCTTCTGCAGCACCTGGGCGGCGGCGAACGCATCCGCGGCGTCCTCGGGCGGAACCCCGCCGAAGCGCTGCTCGTACTGCTGGACGAACTGCTTGTTCTGCGGGTAGTCGGCGTCGGGGCTCCAGCTCACCGTGTAGAAGATGCCCTCGGTGTTGTCGATCCCGATGCCCTTGGAGAACTGGTCCCCCTGGCTCGGAGCGGAGGTTTCGAAGAAGATCTTCGGGCTGAAGCCGACGTTCTCCAACGCCCGGATCATGCCGATCCCGTCCTCGAACACGGCTCCGTGGGCGATCAGATCGGGACTCTTCGCCTTGATCGCGCTGGCTATCGTGCTGAAGTTCGACGTATCGGGCGGGTACACCGTCTGGTACACGGTGCGAACGCCGAGCGCTTCGAGGTGCTTGCGGATCGAATCGATCACGGGCTTGGTGAAGGGATCGTCCTGGGTGGGGTAAGCGGCGGTCTTTGGCCGTTGTGCCGCCGGGAGGCTCTTGATCCACTTCACGAACTGGTCGGCCTGGTGGGGAGCGGTCGCCTGCTGGGCGAAGAACAGGTAATGGAAGCCGCGCGAGAACATCTCGGGCGCCCCGCCGGCGGGTTCCACGTAGACCATCTTGTTGCGTTCTGCGACGGCCGACGCCGGCAGGTTGAGCAGGGAGGAGAAGGTCCCAAGCAAGAGGTCGACCTTGTCCTGGGTGATGAGGCGGTTGTAGTCGGTGACGATCTGGTTCTGGTCGGAGGCGTCGTCGACGATCTTGAGCTGGACCTTGCGCCCGAGCAGACCTCCGCTCGAGTTCACCATGCTCTGCCAGATCTGATACCCCTGCTTGGCTGCGGTGCCGGGCTGGGAGAAGTCGCCGGTGAGGGGCAGGGACGCGCCGATCACGATCGGACCGCCCCCGCCGCCGCCCGACGCGTTCGATCCTCCGCATGCGGCGGCCACGACCGCCAGCGCCGCGACCGCGGCCACCAGGAGCTTCCCGGCGCGTCGCTCACGAGCAAGCTGCTCGGACCCACCCCCACGACCGGCATTCATGGCTGCCTCCCCTTGCAACCCCGTAGTCTGCAATCGATTGCACCAATGATGGGCCGCCGGCCCGGGTTTGTCAACGGGAGCTCCCACCCGGGCGGGAGCCGGTGGATCAACGGGTGGCTCGCCGGGGCGGCGGACCGGTCGAGCCCCTGACTACCAGCTCGGGCGCCAGCCGCAGGGTTCGGGGTGGGGCGGCCGGGTTGCGCAACCGCTCGAGCAGGATGTCGGCCGCCAGCCGACCGATCTCGTACTGGGGGACGCGCACCGTGGTGAGAGGCGGCCGTACCTTGTCCACGAAGCGCATGTCGTTGAAGCCGACGATCGAGACGTCCTGCGGGCAGCTGAGCTTTCGTTCGATCAGCACGTCGTATCCGCCGAGAGCGATCAGATCGTTCCCGGCCACTACCGCGGTGATCCGCCGGCGGGTGGCGAAGAGCTTGCGGAACGCGGCCACCCCGGCTTCCTCGGTGAAGGCGTCGGCGAAGACGACCACATCCGGGTGGGGGCGCAGGCCGGCCCCCTCCATCGCCTCGACGAAGCCCTTGTAGCGGTTGCGCCCGGTGGACAGACGTTCGGGGCCGGCCACGTGCGCTATGTGGCGATGGCCCAGGTCGACCAGGTGCTCGACCGCCAGATGAACCCCGGCTGCGTCGTCGACGCCGACCGAGAACAAACCCTTGCCGGGCAAGGTCCGGTTCACCAACACCAGGGGCAACCCCGCGGCTGCAGCATCGGCGAGCGTGTGGCGCTCGAGCTCGGCGGTGGCGGCAATCAGGCCGTCGACCTGACGGTCCCGCATCCGTAGCAGCTGGGCAGCTTCCCGCTCCGGATCGTTGTCGGTGTTGCCCACGAACACGGTGTAGCCGGATTCCGCAAGGCGATCCTCGATGCCGCGCACGATCGGCGGGAAGAAGGGGTTGGTCATGTCCGGGATCAGTACGCCGACGGTGTAGGAGTTGCGCGTCTTGAGGCTGCGCGCGAAGGGGTTGGGGCGGTATCCGAGCGCCTGCGCGGCCTCGAGGACCCGGCGGGCCGTCTGTTCGTTCACCAGGGCCCGGGTCCCAGGGTTAAGGGCCCGAGACGCCGTGCCGGGGTGGACGCCGGCGCGCAGCGCCACGTCTTTGAGGGTCGCGGGTGCCATCCATGTAGGCTAATCCGGTTGCGGCCGGGGTTGCAACCACGCGGATCCCTGATAGGGTGCGCCCCGCAAACGTTTGCGAAGGATGGCCGATGGCCCCGGTTATCGACGTGCACTGCCATCACCTTCCCGGAGCCTTCGTGGCCCGGCTGGCAGACGAGGGCCCCGCTCACGGCGTGAGGCTGGCCTCGGGGGACGCGGGCACGGTTCTGGTCGTAACCGGCGTCGCCGGAAGACCGATGCCTCCGGGGATCGGCGATGTGGATGAGCGGCTGCGGTGGATGGACCGGCGGGGCATCGACGTCCAGGTCCTGTCGGTGTGGATCGAGGCGACCGCCTACGAGCTGCCGGACGAACACGGCGTGTGGCTCTCCCGGGCCCTCAACGACGCGCTCGCAGAGGAGGTCGCAAGTCACCCGGACCGGCTCGCAGCCATGGCTTCGGTGCCGCTGCAAGTGCCGGAGGCGGCGGCCGCGGAGCTGCGGCGGGCTGAGGACGAACTGGGGCTGCATGGGGTCGAGATCGCCAGCAGCGTCGCAGGTCGCGGCCTGGACGACCCGGGTCTCGAGCCGTTTTGGGCGGCGGCCGAGGAGCTCTCCGCTCCGGTGCTGCTCCATCCCCACCGGGCCCTGAGAGGGGTACGCCTGGAACGCCACATGCTGTGGAACGTCGCCGGGAACCCGGCAGAGGAGACGATCGCGGCCTACGAGCTGATCTTCGGAGGCGTCCTGGAGCGCCACCGGGATCTCACCGTGATCCTGACCCATGGGGGTGGCTTCCTGCCCTACCAAATCGGCAGGGGGGACCGGGCCCACGCCGTGCTGCGGGGCGCGCGATCCGGCTCGCCGGAGCCTCCGTCTGCGCTCCTGCGGCGTTTCCTCTTCGACACGATCACCCACGACCCGACCTCGCTCGCTTTCCTCGTGGCGAGGGTCGGTGCCGACCGCGTCGTTCTGGGCAGCGACCATCCCTTCCCGATGGGCGACGACGACCCGGTAGCGACGGTGGACGCCGCGGGGCTGTGCGGGCCGGACCGGGACGGGGTGCTCGGGGGCAACGCCGCGCGTCACCTCCTGGGTCCCGCCGCCCGGCGACCTCCGTCCTAGGCGGTGAC
>CADDZG010000062.1 GCA_902812355.1 Actinomycetota bacterium
GCGCCGCCTCAGCCGGCGCCGTCCCTCGCCCTCACCGTCGCCGGCCGGGGCGCGTGCCTCCTCGACCAGCTCGATCAGCGCCATCGGAGCACCGTCGCCGTGACGGGGCTCGAGCTTGAGGATGCGCGTGTAGCCCCCGTTGCGTTCGGCAAAACGGGGGCCGATGTCCGAGAACAGCTTGTGCACGACGTCACGGTCCTCGATCGCCGCCAACACCTGACGGCGGTGATGGACGTCGCCCTTCTTGGCCTTGGTGATCAGCCGCTCGGCGTAGGGCCGCAGGGCCTTGGCCTTGGCCTCGGTGGTCCGAATCCGCTCGTGCTCGAACAGCGATGCCGCGAGGTTCGACAGCATGCGCCGCTGGTGCTTGGGACCGGCCCCCAGTCGGGGCCCCTTCTTCGGCTGGGGCATCCGGAGCCTCCCTCGCCCGCCTAGAACGACTTCTGCTTGAGGGTGAGCCCGAGCTCGTCGAGCTTGGCCACGACCTCGTCTATCGACTTCTGCCCGAAGTTGCGGATCTCCAGCAGGTCGTCCTCGGTCTTCTCAACGAGGTCGCCGACCGTCTGCACCCCCTCGCGCTTGAGGCAGTTGTAGGAGCGCACGGTGAGCTCGAGCTCTTCGATCGGCTTGGCGAGGACGCCGCGGTCAGCCTCCTCCTCGGGCTCGGGCCCGAGCACGAGGCCGCCGGTCCCGGCGCCGACGCCGGCGACGAGCTGGAACAGCTCGACCAGCGTCGCACCGGCCGACGACAACGCGTCGGCGGGGCTCACGGCACCGTTGGTCTCGACGTCGAGCACGAGGCGGTCGTAGTTCGTGTTCTGGCCGACCCGGGTCGGCTCGACCTCGTAGGTGACCCGCTTGACCGGGGAGAACAGCGCGTCGATCGGGATGGTCCCGATCGCCTCCTGACCAGCGGAGCCGGCCTGGCGGTAGCCGCGGCCCTGCTCGACCACGAGCTCCATGCCCACCGTCGCCTTGCGATTCAAGGTGGCGATGTGGTGCTCGGGGTTGAGGATCTCGATCCCCGCCGGCAGCTCGATGTCGCCGCCCGTGATCTCACCCGGCCCCGAGGCCTTGAGGTGCACGGTGGTGGGCTCCTCGTTCTCGCTGCGCACCACCAGCCCCTTGAGGTTGAGCACGATCTCGGTGACGTCCTCGGTTACCCCCTCGATCGTGCTGAACTCGTGCAGGACGCCGTCGATCTTGACCTGGGTCACCGCAGCCCCGGGGATCGAGGACAGCAGTGTGCGCCGCAGTGAGTTGCCCAGCGTGTAGCCGAACCCGGGCTCGAGCGGCTCGATCGTCAGCTTCGAGCGCGACTCGGAGATCTGCTCCTCGCTGATCTCCGGTCGCTGAACCGTCAGAAGGTCCAAGTGAAACTCCTCCTCTCAGCGCACCGTTCCACCGGTCGCCGAACCTCGTACCGCTGTGCCTACTTCGAGTAGTACTCGACGATCAGCTGCTCCTGCACCGGGGCATCTATCTGGTTGCGCTCCGGCAGGGCCAGGACCTCGACGCTCAGGTCCTTGAGGTCCACCGACAGCCACTCGGGGATCGTCCGGCTCTCGGCGTAGGACGCGTTCTCCACGATGCGGCCCAGGGAGCGGGAGCGCTCCCGCACCGTGATCCGATCGCCCGCCTTGACCCGGTAGGAGGGCACGTCGACACGGTGCCCGTTGACCTCGAAGTGGCCGTGGGACACCAGCTGGCGGGCCATCGGCCGGTTCATCGCCAGCCCCGATCGGTACACGACGTTGTCGAGACGCGATTCGCAGATCCGCATCAGCTCCTCGCCGGTCACCCCCTTGGACCGGGAGGCCTCCTCGTAGTAGGAGCGGAACTGCTTCTCGAGCACGCCGTAGAAGCGCTTGGCCTTCTGCTTCTCGCGCAGCTGTACCAGGTACTCGGACTCGCGCACCCGGCCGCGCCCGTGCTCGCCCGGGGGCGGCCGGCCCTTCTCGATCGGGCACTTGGGCGACTCGCACCGCGTGCCCTTGAGGAAGAGCTTGGTCCGTTCGCGCCGGCACAGCTTGCACACCGGCCCCGTGTACCTCGCCATCAGCTCCGCCCCTCCGTAATGCGCCCGCGATCGTCCATCACACGCGCCTCCTCTTGCGGGGACGGCAGCCGTTGTGCGGGACCGGGGTAACGTCCTTGACGCCGATCACCTCGAGGCCGGAGGCCTGCAGCGAACGGATCGCCGTCTCGCGCCCGGAGCCGGGCCCCTTGACCTCGACGTCCACCCTGCGGACGCCGTGCTCCTGGGCGCGGCGCGAGCACGCCTCCGCCGCCTGCTGGGCGGCGTAGGGCGTCGACTTGCGCGACCCCTTGAAGCCGACGTTGCCCGCCGAGGCCCACGCGAGAACGTTGCCCTCGGTATCGCTGATCGAGATGATCGTGTTGTTGAACGTCGACTTGATGTGGGCCACGCCGTGTACGACGTTCTTCTTCTCCCTACGGCGTGTCCGCTTCGCCTTCTTGGGGCCTGCCAAGCCTCGATCCCCTCCCTGGGTTCGTCGATGTGGTTACTTCTTTGCCTTCGCCTTCTTCTTGCCGGCCACCGTCTTCTTGGGGCCCTTACGGGTGCGGGCGTTGGTGTGGGTCCGCTGCCCGTGCACCGGGAGGCCTCGGCGGTGGCGCAGGCCCTGGTAGCAGCCGATCTCGATCTTGCGCTTGATGTTCTGGTTGACGTCGCGCCGCAGATCGCCCTCGACCATGTAGCGCGCGCCGATCCAGTCGCGGATCCGCACGACCTCCTCGTCGGTGAGGTCCCGCACCCGGGTCGAGGGATCGACCTTGGCGCCGACGCAGGTCTCGAACGCCTTGGTCGGCCCGATCCCATAGATATAGGTGAGCGCCACGTCCAGGCGCTTCTCCCGGGGCAGGTCGACACCTGCGATGCGTGCCATCGGCCAGACCTCCTATCCCTGCCGCTGCTTGTGGCGGGGGTTCGAACAGATCACCATCACCGTGCCGCGCCGCCGGATGATCTTGCAGCGGTCGCAGATCCTCTTCACGCTGGGCCGGACCTTCATCGCAACCTCACCTGTAGCGGTACACGACGCGGCCGCGCGTGAGGTCGTAGGGCGACAGCTCGACCAGCACCCGGTCCCCCGGCAGGATGCGGATGTAGTGCATCCGCATCTTGCCCGAGATGTGGGCGAGTACCTTGTGGCCGTTGTCGAGCTCGACCTTGAACATGGCGTTGGGCAGCGGTTCCACGACCGTGCCCTCCACCTGGATGCCTTCTTCCTTGGACGAGGAAGAGGCCTTCTCCTTGTTCTTCGCCACGCGCGTCCTCTGCTCGGATCGTCTGTTCTTGCCGGCTGGCCGCTCCATGACAAGCGCCCCCTGGGGGGCGCGCTCGATACATCCGGGAAGCGGAGCGGTCAACCATCATAGCAGCCCGGGGCGCGGCCGTGGATCGGCCGCCCGGGCGCCTGCGGGCCACCTTTCTTGCCAACGCCCCCGGGGGGCGCAGTATTCCGGTCAGCGGCGGGTCAGGACCTCGTGGCCGTCCTCGGTGATCGCGACGGTGTGCTCGAAGTGGGCCGACAGGCTGCCGTCGGCGGTGACCACGGTCCAGCCGTCGTCGAGGGCCCGGGTCGCGCCGGCGCCGAGGTTGACCATGGGCTCGATCGCCAGGGTCATGCCCGGGCGCAGGGCCTCGCGTCGCCCCGGGGGCCCGTAGTTGGGGATCTGCGGGTCCTCGTGCAGCCTGCGCCCGACGCCGTGGCCGACGTACTCCCGCACGAGGCCGAAGCCGGCCGCCGTGACCACGTGCTCGACCGCGGCCCCGATATCGCCGACCCGGTTGCCCGGCTCGCAGCGCGCGATCGCCTCCTCCAGCGCCTGCTCGGTCACCGCCAGGAGCCGGGCGGCGTCGTCGTCGATGTCGCCGACCGGGAAGGTCCAGGCCGAGTCGGTGTGCAGGCCCTCGTAGAGCACGCCGACGTCGAGCGAGATGATGTCGCCCTCCTTGAGCGCGGTCTCGTCGGGTATCCCGTGCACGATGACCTCGTTAGGCGACGTGCAGATCGAGGCGGGGAACCCCCGGTAGCCCTTGAACGAGGGGCTGGCGCCGGCCTCGGTGATCGCATCGTAGGCGAGGCGGTCGAGGTCCGAGGTGGTGACGCCGGGGCGGATCGCTCGTTCGAGACGGTCGAGGGTCCGCACCAGGATCGCGGCTCCCCGGCGCATAGCCTCCAGCTCCCGGGGTGACTTGCGATAGATCACGGGACCGCCGACGACCGGGGATGCATGGGGGCCAGGATAGACGACCCGCCCGGTCCCTCCGGCCCGGGTCACAACCCGGCGACGATCCGCTCGAAGACCTCCTCGGGCGACGCGGTGCCGTCGACTTCGAGCAGCCGCCCCCGTTCTCGGTAATAGTCCTTGAGCGGCTCGGTCTGCTCGTGGTAGGTGCGCAGCCGCTCCCTGACCGTCGCCTCGGAATCGTCCGAGCGTGCCACGACCCTGCCGCCACAGCGGTCGCACACCCAGTCGTTGCGCGGGGGCCGATCCTCGTGGTAGGTCGCGCCGCAGTTCTCGCACACGCGGCGGCCCAGCGTCCTGCGCAGGGACACGTCTTCGGGGACGTCGATCACCAACGCCCGGTCGAGCTCGCGCCCCTTGGATCGCATCAGGCGCTCGAGACCCTCGGCCTGCGCGAGGTTGCGGGGGAACCCGTCGAGGATCCAGCCGGAGGCGGCATCGTCGGCGTCGAGCCGTTCGCTCACCACACGGATCGTGAGCTCGTCGGGCACGAGCCTTCCGGCCTCGACGTAGTCCTTGACCGCGCGGCCGAGCTCGTCACCCTGACGGATCGCCCACCTGAACATGTCACCTGTGGCTATGTGAGGGATACCGTACTTGTCCGCCAGATACTCCGCCTGGGTCCCCTTGCCTGCCCCCTGGGGGCCGAGGATCACCAGTCTCATAGGCGGGAACCTTACCAGCGGGCCGCGCCGCTTCCTAGGGGGCGTGGGAGAGCCCGCGGGCGGAGCCGCCCGGCCCGGGCGTGCGACCGGCGCAGCCGGATGCGGCCGCGGCTACCTGAGGAAGCCCTCGTAGTGCCGCATCATCAGCTGCGACTCGATCTGCTTCATCGTCTCCAGCGTGACCCCGACGGTGATCAGGATCGAGGTGCCCCCGAAGGGCAGCGCGGAGATTCCCTGGGTGGCGATGAAGACCGAGGGCAACAGGGCGATCGCGGCAATGAACAGAGCGCCGGGCAGCGTGATGCGGGTCAGTATCCGGTCGAGGTACTCGGCCGTCTGGCGGCCGGGCCTGATGCCGGGGATGAAGCCGCCGTACTTCTTCATGTTGTCCGCGACGTCGACGGGGTTGAAGGTGATCGCCGTGTAGAAGTAGGTGAAGAACACCACCAGCAGTCCGTAGACGACCATGTAGACCCACGAGCTCTGGTTCGCGAGGTTGTTGTTGATCCAGTTCAGCAGCGCCTGGTTGTGGATCACGTTCTGCAGCAGCAGCGGGATGTACAGGACACTGGCGGCGAAGATGATCGGGATCACACCGGCCTGGTTGACCTTGAGCGGTATGTAGGTGGACTGGCCCCCGTACATCCGGCGTCCGACCACGCGCTTCGCGTACTGCACCTGGATGCGGCGCTGACCCTGTTCCATGAACACGATCGCCACGATCACCGCGATGCCGATCAGGCAGATCTCGATGAACGACGCAGGGCCCTTCTGTTCGAGGATCAACCGGCCCTCGGTCGGGAGCCGGGACACGATCGAGGTGAAGATCAGAATCGACATCCCGTTGCCGACCCCGTGCTGGGTGATGAGCTCGCCGAGCCACATGATCAGTGCCGTGCCGGCGGTCAGCGACAGCACGATCAGCGCCACCCGGGGGGTGCTCCAGTGCGGAATCAGGTCCACGGGGGTGTTGTTGGCGGTGCGGATCTGCCCGCTGTGGAACATGAAAACGAGCCCGGTGGACTGCAGCACCGCGAGAACCACCGTGAGATAGCGGGTCCACTGGGTGATCTTCTTGTAACCGGCCTCGCCCTCCTTCGACCACGCCTCGAGCTTGGGGATCACCACGGTGAGCAGCTGCATGATGATCGACGACGTGATGTAGGGCATGATGCCGAGGGCGAATATCGCCATCTCGGTGAGAGCCCCGCCGGAGAAGAGGTTGATCAGTTGCAGGCCGGCCCCCGAGATGCCGTTCGCCAGCTCCTTGGCCCGGCTCACGTCGATACCCGGCGTCGGCACGTGGGCACCGAGGCGGAACACCGCGATGATGAACACGGTGAAGAGCAGCTTCTTGCGGAGATCCGGGACCCTGAACGCGTTGGCCAGGGTGCTGAGCAGGTTCACCGCGGCGCCTCGAGCGTCTCCACGCGGCCCCCGGCGGCCTCGATCTTGGCCCGTGCCGACGCGCTCACGGCGTGCACCCGCACGGTCACGGCACGATCGATGTCACCGTCGCCGAGCAGCTTGATCAAGCGGTCTCGCTTGTGCACCAACCCTGCCGCACGCAGCTCTTCGGGGCCTATGTCGTCACCCTTCACCGATGCCAGCTCACCCACATTAACCGCGCCGTAGGAGACGCGCTTGGGGTTGCGGAAGCCCTTGAGCTTGGGCACCCGGCGGGTGAGCGGCATCTGCCCGCCCTCGAACCACTCGGGCACCTGGTGGCGGGCCCGGGTACCCTTGGTGCCCCGGCCCGCGGTCTTGCCGTGGCCGGAGGACTCTCCCCGTCCGACCCTCTTGGGGTTCCTACGCGACCCGGGGGCCGGCTTGAGGTCGTGAGGCTTCATGACCCTCCATCCTCGCTGCTACGAACCGTGACCAGGTGCTCCACGACCCTGATCATGCCGCGGATCTCGGGCCGGTCCGGGTGGCGGACCGTATCGCCGACGCGACGCAGCCCGAGCGCGCGCATCGTCGCCCGCTGCTTGGCTATGCGGGTGGCGGCCGAGCGCACCTGGGTGATGATCAGCTCCGCGGCCACGTCAACTCCTGCCGGCCTGCACCGCCGGGCCCCGCAGCAGATAGGGCGGGGCGACCTCCTCGAGCGAGCGACCCCGGATCCGGGCCACCTCGTCGGCGGTCTTGAGGCTCTTGAGGCCCTTGACCGTGGCGTGGACGATGTTTATCGCGTTGCCCGAGCCCAGGGACTTGGACAGGATGTCCCGGATCCCGGCGCACTCGACCACCGCTCGCACCGGCCCCCCGGCGATCACCCCGGTACCGGGCGATGCCGGCTTGAGCAGCACCACGGCGCCGGACTCCTCCGAGGTCACCTCGTGGGGGATCGTGTGCCCGACCATCGGCACCGTGAAGAAGGCACGCTTGGCCTCTTCGATCCCCTTCTGGATCGCCGCCGGGACCTCCCTGGCCTTGCCGTAGCCGACACCGACGCGCCCGGCCCCGTCGCCGACCACGACCAGGGCGGTGAAGGAGAACCGCCGTCCTCCCTGCACCACCTTGGCGACGCGGTTGATCGCGACCACCCGCTCCTCGTACTGCGTGCGGTCCTCGTCGCGACCCCTCCCGCCGCCGCGTCCCGGCTGTCGTGCCATCGCTCCTCCTAGAACTCGAGCCCGCCCTCGCGGGCCCCCTCGGCCAGGGCCTGGACCCGGCCGTGGTAGCGGAACCCGCCGCGGTCGAACGTCACCTGCTTGATGCCCGCCGCCCCGGCGCGCTCGGCGAGGGCCCGGCCGACCTGCCGGGCGACCTCCTTGGGGTCCCCCTGGATCCCGTTGCCCAGACTCGACGCGCTCGCCAGGGTGTGCCCGGCGAAGTCGTCGATCAGCTGTGCGTAGATGTGCTTGCTCGAGCGGAACACCGCCAGCCGGGGGCGCTGGGCGGTGCCCATCACCTTGCGCCGTACCCGGCGGTGGCGGCGCCGCCTCGCTATCGTCCTGCGGTCGGTGTCGGCCATGTCGCTCCTAACCCACCGCCTTGGCGGCCTTGCCGGCCTTGCGGCGGATGTGCTCGCCCTCGTAGCGGATGCCCTTGGCCTTGTAGGGCTCGGGCTTGCGCACCGCTCGGATCTCGGCGGCGACCTGCCCGACGAGCTCCTTGTCGATGCCCCGCACGGTGATGCGGGTCGGCTGGGGGACGTCGAACTCTATCCCGGGCGGAGCCGGCTTGCGCACCGGATGGGAGAAGCCCACCTGCAGCTCGATGTCGTTGCCCTGCTTGGAGGCCCGGTAGCCGACGCCGTGGATCTCGAGCCGCTTCTCGAAGCCCTGGGTGACGCCGGTCACCATGTTGGCCACGAGGCTGCGCGTGAGGCCGTGCAGCGCCCTCTGCTCGCGCGTGTCGTCGCTGCGGGTGACCCGCAGCTCACCGTCCTCCTGCCGGACGGCGATCCCCTCGGGCAGGGCCCGCGACAGCTCGCCCCGGGGGCCCTTGACCGTGATCGTCCCCGAGCTCACCGTCACCTCGACCCCCTGAGGGATCGGTACCGGTGCCAGTCCTATCCGTGACATCTGTCGCCGGTCCTCCTCACCACACGTAGGCCAGGACCTCGCCGCCTACGCCGGCTCGTCTGGCTTGCTTGTCGCTCATGACCCCCTGCGAGGTGGAGATGATCGCCACGCCCAAGCCGCCGAGCACGCGCGGCAGCTCCTTGGCGCCGCGGTAGACGCGCCGGCCCGGACGCGAGATGCGCCGGATCCCGCTGATCGCCCGCTCGCGCTGCTCGGTGTAGCGCAGAGTGACCTTGAGGCGCGGATGCGACCCGTTGCCCTGGATCAGCTCGTAGCCGTCCACGAAACCCTCCTCGGCAAGGATCCTGGCGATCGATTCCTTGATCTTGGACGCGGGGATCTCGACCTCCTCGTGCATGGCGCTCGAGGCGTTGCGTATGCGGGTCAGCATGTCCGCGATCGGATCGGTCATCGTCATCGCTCTACTTCTCCCTCACCACGAGGCCTTGGTCACGCCCGGGATCTCCCCGTTGTGCGCCATCTCCCGGAAGCACAGCCGGCACAACCCGAAGCGCCGGTAGACGGCGCGCGGGCGGCCGCAGCGCCGGCAGCGCGTGTACTGCCTCACCTTGTATTTCGGCTTGCGGTCGGCCTTGATCCGCAGTGCCTTCTTCGCCATCTACGCCTCACCTTGCCCGTCGTGCCGTGCCGTGTCCGTCATGCGCTCTGAGCCTGCCGCCGCAGGGGCATGCCGAGTGCCTCGAGCAACGCCCGGCCCTCGTCGTCGTTGCGGGCCGACGTCACGATCGTCACGTCCATACCTCTGGTGGCATCTATGTCGTCGTAGTCGATCTCCGGGAACACGAGCTGCTCGGTGAGCCCGAACGTGTAGTTGCCGTGCCCGTCGAACGAGCGTGGGTCGAGCCCGCGGAAGTCCCGGATCCGGGGCAGGACGATCGACATCAACCGGTCCAGGAAGTCCCACATGCGGTCGCCCCGGATCGTCACCGCCACGCCGATCGGCATGCCCTCACGGATCTTGAAGGTGGCGATCGACTTGCGCGCCCTCCGGATCGAGGGCCGCTGGCCCGAGATCGTGGTCAGGTCCTTCACCGCGCCCTCGATCAGGCGCGCGTCACGCGCCCCTTCGCCCACGCCCATGTTGACCACGACCTTGACCGGCCGCGGCACCTCCATGACGTTGCGGAGCCCGAGCTCCTGCTGCAGACGCGCCTTGAGCTCGTCGTTGTACCGCTGTTTGAGCCGGGGAACGTACTTCGTCGCAGTCGCCATCACAGCTCCCGTCCGCACTTCTTGCACACGCGGATCTTCTTGCCCTCGTCGTCGAAACGGTAGCCGACGCGCGTAGGGCCGTCCTTGCTGCAGACCAGGGCGACGTTGCTGATGTGCACGGGGGCTTCGCGGTGGCTGATACCGCCCTCCTGGGCCCCCCGGCGGTTGATCCGCACCTTCTCGTGGCGCGTGATGCGGTTGACGCCCTCCACGATCACGCGGCCGCGCCTCGGCTGCACCTCGAGCACGCGGCCGCGCGCGCCGACGTCCTTGCCGGCCAGGATCTCGACCTCGTCACCCTTGCGTATCGCGACCTTCGGCATCACAGCACCTCCGGGGCCAGCGACACGATCCTCATGAAGCGCTTGTCCCGCAGCTCGCGCGCCACGGGGCCGAAGATTCGGGTGCCGCGCGGCTGCATCTGGTTGTCCACGATGACCACCGCGTTGTCGTCGAAACGGATGTAGGAGCCGTCGCCCCGCCGGCTCTCCTTGGCGGTACGCACGACCACCGCTTTGACGACATCGGAGCGCTTCACGACCCCGCCTGGGATAGCGTCCTTCACCGCGCACACCACGATGTCGCCGATGCGCGCGTAGCGCCGGCGCGAACCCCCGAGCACCTTGATCACCAGGACCTCACGGGCCCCCGTGTTGTCCGCAACCCGGCAGCGGGTCTCCTGCTGTATCACTTGGCCCTCTCGACTATCTCCACCAGCCGCCACCGCTTCGTCGCCGACAGGGGACGGGTCTCCATGATGCGCACCCTGTCGCCGACCGAGGCCTCGTTGCCCTCGTCGTGGGCTTTGAGCCTCTTGGTGCGGCGCACGATCTTGCCGTAGGTCGGATGGGCTGCGGCATCCCGCACCTCCACGACCACGGTCTTGTCCATCGCGTCGGATACGACGATGCCGACGCGCGACTTGCGCTTACCGCGCTCCAGCTCCTGCACGGTGCTCATCGCCGGGCCTCCTGCAGCACCTCGATCTCGCGCTCGCGCAGCACCGTCTTCAGGCGAGCAATGTCCTTGCGCAGCTCCTTGAGCCGCTTGTAGTTGTCCAGCTGCCCGGTGGCGTTCTGGAAGCGCAGGTTGAACAGCTCCTCCTTGGTCTCCGCCAGCCGGGCGAGCAGGTCGTCGGTGGGCAGCTCACGGATGTCTCGCGCCTTGAGCATCACCAGACCTCCAGAGTCTGCTCACGCAGCACGAACTTGCACTTGATCGGCAGCTTGTGGGAGGCGAGGCGGATCGCCTCGCGGGCCAACGGCTCGGGCACCCCGGCGAGCTCGAACATCACCCGGCCCGGCTTGACCACCGCCACCCAGTGCTCGGGGTTGCCCTTGCCGGAGCCCATGCGCGTCTCGGCCGGCTTCTTGGTCACCGGCTTGTCGGGGAAGATGTTGATCCACACCTTGCCGCCGCGGCGGATGTGACGGGTCATGGCGATACGGGCCGCCTCTATCTGGCGGTTGGTGATCCAACCCGGCTCCAGAGCCATGAGGCCGTACTCGCCGAAGTTGACCGTGGTACCGCCCTTGGCCCGGCCCTTCATGCGACCCCGTTGCTGCTTGCGATGGCGGACCTTGCGTGGCTGCAACATCAGCCCTCACGCTCCGGCTCGGACGGTTCCTGCTCGCCGGCCGCAGCCTCGGTGGCAGAGTCGGCGACGGTCACCTCGACGCCCTCGGGCACGCTGCGACCGGCGGTCTCTTGGGCCTCGGGCGTTGCCGGCCCGCCCGGGGGCTCCGGCTCCGAGGCCGACCTGCCTCCCGCGGAGTCGACCTTGTGCGACCCGGTCACGGGCGCCTCCTGGGCCGCTCCCCCGCGCTGGCGGCGACGGCGCGACGCGATCGCCT
>CADDZG010000063.1 GCA_902812355.1 Actinomycetota bacterium
AGGATCTCGTGCGCCGCCCGCAGGAGGTCCTGGGCGGCATCGCGGCGTGGCTCGGCCTCGACGACGGCGACCTGCGCTTCCAGCAGCACAACGTCGTCGACCTGCAGGTGGCGCACGGCGCGTGGGGCAATCCGATGCGCTTCAGGACGGGCCCGACGCCGATAGCGCCCGACGACGGCTGGCAGGAGGCCCTACCGGCCACCGATCGCAACGTAGTGACCGTCGCAACTGCGCCGCTGCTGGTGCGCTACCGCTACCCGAAAGCAGGGCCGGTCCGATGATCGGGCGCGTCGTGTGCGTGAACGCGGTGTTCCCCTTCGACGTTGGGCTCTACCGGGAACTCGCGTTGCGGTGCGACCTGGTCCTGTACGGCTCCACCGCCCGCGCGCCCTACAGGAACATCCGCCCCCCGCGTCCGGAGGGACTTGCCACGCGTGAGTTCAGGGCGCTGCGCCCATCGCGTCGCAGACGGGTCTTGACTGCACTGCCGGGCTTGGGCGCGGCCTTGACCCGCGACCATCCAGACGTCCTCCACGTCATCGCCGAACCCTGGTCCGCGCTGGCAGTCCAAGCGACCCGCTGGGCCCGCAGGCATCCAGAGACGATCTTCGTGCTCCACGGGTGTGACCGGATCTGGTGGCACGGGTCGGACGCGGAGCAGAGCCTCCGTAAGCGGCTGACAGGTTACTCACTGGAACGGGCGGATGCCTTCGCCGCGGAGACCCCGAAGGCCATCGACCTCGCTTTCGGCGCCGGACTCCGGACCGGGGCGCCGACCGCGATCCTCCATACAAACCCACGCGACCCAGACGTCTTCACCCCTGCAGGAGCCGCCGAGAGGACTGCCGCAAGGACCCGGCTGGGTCTGCCGGTCGACGGCGTCGGCGTGGGCTTCCTCGGAAGGCTGGTACCCGAGAAGGGGTCGCTGCTGCTGGTAGAGGCCTTCTCGGCGGCGATCGACCGGCTGCCGAAGGACACCTGGCTCACGGTTGCGGGGGCGGGACCGCTAGAGGATCGCGTGCGGGGGCGGCTCGGGAGCACCCGGGGCTTCTTCCTCGGACATCTGCCTTATCCGGAAGGGGCACAGGACTTCTATAGGGCAGTGGACGTCGTCGTCGTGCCGTCCATCACCACGCCATCCTGGGACGACCAGAGCCCCAGGGTCGTGATCGAGGCCATGATGAGCGGCTGCACGATCGTGGGTTCCACCTGCGGAGCCATCCCGGACATGCTCGGACAGGGCGGGGCCACCTTCGCGGAAGGGGATCCATCAGCGTTGGCCGACACGTTGGTCCGGGTCGCGCGACGCGCCCCCACGCAGCGGGAGCGAGAACTGATTCGGTCGCGAGCAGTCGCCGCGTACGCGACCACGGGAACAGCCAAGAGGATGCTGGCACTCTGGCAACGCGCCGGTTACGAGGGCAGCGGTGGCGCCGGGTCCGAGGCGGGGCTCGCTTGAAGAAGCTCACCCTTTCGGACGCTCGTACCGCCGCCCGGGGCCTGGTGTCGGTCGTCATGACCCGTCAGAGTCGCTGGGCGATCGTCGACCAGGCACTGTCCTCGGGCACGAATTTCGGGGCGGCCATTTTCGTTGCCCGTCTCCTCGGACCGGCCGCGTTTGGGTCCTTCACCTACGCCTACACCGCCTGGATCACGTGCATGGCCCTCAGCAGGTCATGGATGATCCAGACCTATACGGTGACGGCGGCTCCGATGTCAGGGGAAGACCGCAGACTCGAGACACGGAATGCGGCCTCGGGCATACTGACCGTGAGCCTGTTAGGGATGTTGATCCTGATGGCGCTCTCGCTGTTCGTCGGGTGGAGGGATCCGACCGGGCAAGCGCTCGCCTGCATGAGCTTCTTCCTGCCATTCCTCATGATCCAGGACTTCTGGCGCTTCGTCGGATTCGCGTCGCGTCGCGCCGACGCCGCTGCCGCGAACGACGGTGTGTGGGCCGTAACCCAGGCCTGCGCGCTCGGCGTCATCTTCCTCCTCGGGGTCCGAAGCCCAGCCGCAGCCGTGCTTGCCTGGGGATGTGGCGCGCTCGCCGGCGCTCTATGGGGTATCCGGCAGTTCCGCTGCGTCCCTCATCTGAACGGTTCCGCGATCACCTGGCTCAGGCACGCCATGTCAAAGGGGGGATGGTTCGGTTTCTCGAACGTCGTCGGCCAGGTCAGCCTGCAGGGTCAGGTCCTGATCCTCGGCGGTCTGTTCGGCCGGGCCGCGCTCGGCGGCTTCAGAAGCGTGTCGAACATGTTCGGCCCCAGCCAGCTGATCACGATCGCGGGCGAAGCGCTCGGTCTTCCCGCTGCCGCTCGGTCCTATGCGAGGGGAGGAAGTGCCGACCTCAGGCGGGTGGTCGTGCGCTACTCGGCAATCCTTGGCATCGGCCTGAGCGCCTACGCGATCCCTTTTATGTTCTTCGGTCACACTGTTTCACGATTCGTCTTCGGGGCTGCTTTCGGTCGCTACAGTGCCTTGATCGTGCCGCTCTCGCTTGCAGCCCTGGTCCCCGCATGGGGTTCTGGAGCCTTCATCGGGCTTCGAACGATCGGTCGCGGACGCAGCTTCAGCCTCCTCATCCTCGTGTCCGTCGTTGTGAGGCTCGGCCTGATGATCCTCCTGTCCTTCCCATTCGGGCTCGTCGGCGCCGCCTGGGGCGCCGCGATCGGCCAGGGCTTGAGGGTTGCGCTGCTGTGGGTCGAGTTGCGCCGACAGACCCGACTTGGCGCACGCCCCGCGCCCAGCACAGAAACGGAGCCGCATCTTGTCAGTTGACGCCTCACCACGCCCGAACGCCCTTCCACAAGATCCGATCAAGGTCCTGTACATCCTGGGGGTGGGAAGGAGCGGAAGCACCCTGTTGGACACGTTGCTGAACGAGCTAGAGGGCTTCTTCTCTATGGGTGAGCTCCGAGCGCTGTGGGCCGATACCCTGCCGAACGATCGTCGCTGCGGGTGCGGAGTAGCCGTTAGTCGCTGTCCCGTCTGGGTCGATGTGCTCGACGGCGCCGTGACCAACTGGCGCTCTCCCGCCACCGTGCGGCGTCTGCGTCACGCCCAACGAGCGGTCGTCCGGCAGCGTCACCTCCCCCTGTTGTTACGAAGTAACCACGGCGACGGTCCACAAACACACGCCCTCCAGGCGATCGCTTCGGCGCAGGCGGCCATCCTAAGAGGTGTCGCGCGGGTTACGGACGCCCAGGTCATAGTGGATTCCTCAAAGATCCCCGCTGATGCGGCTCTGCTCGCAACCCTCCCCGGCATCGATCTGTACGTGCTACATCTGGTTCGCGATCCTCGAGCGGTCGCTTACTCGTGGTCCCGCCCCAAGCCACGTGGCGACGGTCCTGATCCGACCGAATCACTGCCCCGATACTCGTCTGCCACAAGCACTCGCAAGTGGGTCGAATTCAATCTCTGCGCCCACCTCATAGCCCGCAAGGTTGGACCTTCTCACTACCTCCGCGTCCGCTACGAAGATCTACTGCGCGATCCTCCTTCCTCCCTGCAGCGGATCGTCACCTTCGTAGGGGCCTCAGGGGTCAACCCGCCTGTCGCTGGATCCACCCGCACGGTGTCGCTGGGCACCAACCACACGGTGTCGGGCAACCCCGCTCGCTTCCAGAGGGGAGTCATCGAACTCCGCGAGGACACGCGCTGGCGGGTGGCGCAGCCACTTCGAGATGCTCTTACGGTGAGCCTCCTGAGCGCGCCCCTCATGTTTGCCTACGGCTACGACCTGGCACCGCCGATCCAACGAACCAAGATTCGTTCGAGAGGCCGCTCATGATGGCCCCCCGATCATCTCACCAGGGGCTCCCTCGCTTCCGGCCAGCGTGGATCCCCGGCGGCACGGCCCCGTTGTGGATATGCATCTGCATCTTTGTCAGCCTTCTTCTCGGATGGGCGGTGGCGGAAGACCAAGTGCTTGTCCTCGTGGTCGTCTCGGCGGCCTTAGCGCTTGCCGCGCTCGATGCGCCGGCATCGCTGTGGATCTTCGCAGCTCTCCTCTTCACGATCGTGGGACGAGGGATCGTAGGGCTTGGGTTGCTACCGTCCCTGGTGAGCTACATCGACATCCCGCTGTGCTGGGGTGCGCTACTGCTTGCCCTGATACGTCGTCGCCAGCTGCCCCTGCTTGCTTCCAGAGTCGTCAGGCTCGTCGTCCTGCTCGCGGTCGCCGCGGGTGTATCTACGCTTTTCAACGGCACAGAGCTTCTCCGCCCCGTCATCTACCTCTTGATCCTCGGTCAGCCCTTCGCCATCGTCGGCGCGCTACTTTTGGACCCGCCTTCTGCCCGCATGAGGCAAGTGCTCCTTTCCAGCATCGTCTTCCTTGCGGTCATACAGATCCCGATCGCCGTGGTCCAGTTCCTTCAGCACGGTGAGGGTGATCCGGTCCAGGGGACCCTCTACGGGGCAGGTGCAGGCGCGCACCTTCTTTCGGCTCTCGCCGTTATCGGCGCTGTGCTCCTCCTTCAGGGCCTGCCCAGAGGCAAGCAATGGCGAATACCTCTGGCTGCTCTCCTGGCAGCCATACCGGTCATAGCCGACGGCAAGCAGGTGCTGGCGACGGCTCCACTGCTTCTGCTGGTTGGCAGGTGGCGTACTGGCCCGTCGCTCACCATCCGCCTCGCGTTCTTGGCAGTGGCCGTCTTCGCGATCGGCACGTATGGCCACCTCCATCCCACACAGGCATACCTCCGAACCGCGGAGACCGGCCAGGGAGGCAAGCCGTTGGTCGCGAGGCTCGTCTGGCACGACGCCACCTCCGATCCCGCCTCGCTGCTCTTCGGCAAGGGCCCCGCCACCACCGTCAGCCGGACCGCCTTCGCCTTGGTTCCCGGCTACCTGCAAAACTCATCGATCCCCTCCACCCTCGGCTTGAAGCCTTCCCCCTACTCCACCCAGATACGGACGATCAACGCGGAGGCGACCGGCGTCGACATCCACAGCTACGAAGGGACCTCTTTCAATAGCGCTATCTCCAGTGCACTCGGAGTCTTCGGTGATCTCGGAGTCTTAGGAGCACTCGTGTATGCCTGCCTTCTTGCAACCTTGTTCCTTGGCCTATTCAGCTCATCCTCTCGACTGGCCGGTCCGGCGATGGGGCTGCTGTCCATGTACTTCGTGCTCGGGTTCATCTATGATTGGTGGGAAGAGCCTGCGTTCACAGTGCTCGTCGGCATCATCGTCTCCCTCGGGCTTCTAGCACCATCAGGATCCTCGCGGGATCGGCGACCCAACGAACACACCGACCTACTGGCCTCGACCCAACAATCCCACCGAGCCCGATGAAGCCCCTTCCTGTGATGGATCACCCCCGCCCACTCGTCATCCTCGGAGCGGCCAAGGCAGGCACGACTTCGCTACACGAACTTCTACTGCGCCATCCCGCAATCCATCCATTCTCCCGAAAGGAGCTGCACTACTTCGACGTCGTGGACGAGCCGACTCGTACTGACTACTTCGCTCATGCCTCCGAGGGGTTGCCTCCGTCTTCGGGCAACACGTGGCTCCTGGAAGCCACTCCTTCCTATCTACGTCTTCCCTTTGTTCCCCCTCGCATAGCGGCAGTGATACCAGACGCGAAGCTCATCGCCGTGCTGCGCGAGCCCGTCTCCCGGGCCCATGCGGACTGGTTCATGCACACCACCAACGGTGATGAACGGCGATCGTTCATGGAAGCAGCCATTGAAGAGCTTAGGGCACCTGTCTTCGCGCAGCTCGCATCGGATCCACACCTCTGCCGTGCGCTGTGGCTTCGCCACCTCAGATCCCTGGGTACCGGCCTAATACAAGCCACCACCTATCTGATAGGTGGCCTTTACGCTGATCAGCTGACCGAGTATCTCCGGGTTTTCGACCGTCGCCAGATACTGGTTCTCTTCTTCGAAGAGCTCATCCAAGATCCTGACGCAGCTGCCGTTCAGATCGGGCACTTTCTCGACCTGGATCCTGCTCCTATCCTAGGGGGGCTTCCCAAAGTCAATCAGGCATTAGGACAACGGACTGCAAAGATGGCGCGGCCCCTGATGCGACCCCAGACCCGCCGGGTGTTACGTCGTACCATACCCGCAGCCGTCAGACGCCATGTCAAAAACGGTATTCGGCATTTCGATCGACCCCCAGAGCTGGACCAGGCCGCTGCCGAGATGCTGGCCCAGTACTACAAGGAACCGAACGAACGGTTAGGCGAGCTCCTCCAGCGAAGCCTCCCGTGGGGACACCACCGGGTCAACACCTCGTGACGACGGGGAAGGTGGAAGCGATCGTAACTTGCCCAGACCCTCGAGAGGCCCTCTCGAACGCTGGATCTACCAATCCCGTCTGATCCAGCTGCTCCAACCAGAGGACCGGGGCGAGAGGATGTTCTGTCTCGTGTGTCCGAACCCTGTCCCCTTGATCTCCCATGGACAGTTGCTCGCTTCAACCCGTCCGTACTGGCTGATCCCTACCACAAACAACCACCTGCCCAGCGCTCGGCGCGAGGAACGGGTTGGCTCTACCCGACCGAGGTGGTCGTCTCCCCCCGAAGGGTATCGCGGGATGCCCAGGAGTGGCTTGTGGCTTAAGAAGAGGGCTAACGATCCGACTACATCGTCGTGGGTCCAGCAACTGCTCTGTCATCGGCATCCTTCGGAGCGACACGGCACCACCGCGCTGTCGCCATCGTCGTCCTCACGGCTGCACTGCTCGGGGGCCTCGAAGTCGTCTGGCCCGCCCCCCAGGCAAGGGCCGCAGCACAGTGGGCCTTCAAGGGTGCGATTCTCCACTCAGCTAGTCCTGCGCAGGGAACGATCACTCTCAGAGGCCCAGACCTGGGCACGGTCACTCTCCCGCTATTCCGCCCGGGAGCCCGGATACGTCTGGCCGGAAATCATCGCCGCCTGCTCGTCCCGCGTGCAGGCAGAGAAAGCACCTCCAGCTGGGATTGGCTTATCGGCCGCTTGGGCACCGCACGCGTCCGGTCAATCGCCGTGCGAGCACACCACATCGTGCGGCTCGATCTCGAGCCGGGACGCACCCCCCGTCACTCCGAGCCAGCTCCCCCGGTGACAAACAGGACCGTCGGACCCGTAGCCACAGCCTGCAGCGGCGTGCGCGTGGACGTGGCGCAGGACCCGGCCGCGCTCGTCGCTTCTTACCCACCCGGCACCACCTTCTGCTTCTCCCGGGGTACCTATCGACTCAGGGCCCCGATCCGTCCCAAGCCGGGTGATCGACTAATTGGTCGCCCGGGAGCAACGCTCAGCGGAGCGATCGACATCAGTGATCGCTTCGTCCCGCACGCGAACCGTTGGGTGGCTGCCGTCCAGCCCGTCGGCCAGCTGCGCGGCAGTTGTTTTCCTCGCACCTATATCTCGTGCTTGGATCCGATCGCGCTCTTCTGGGATGGCCGCTCACTGCGCCAAGTCGACACTCCTTCGGAACTCGGAGCCGGGAACTTCTTCTACAACCGCGCGACGGGGAACCTCATCGTCGATCGCGACCCCGTGGGTCATCACGTCGAGGTTTCCCACCTTGCGACCGCGATATCCGCAACCGCCCCTGATGTGGTCGTTCGGTCATTGTCGATCAGACGCTTCGGATCCACCTCCGGAACCGGCGCCTTGGTCGCCGGCCCAGGGTGGAGGGTCGTCCACGACCGCATGACCCAGAACAGTGGGGCGGGCATCTGCGCATTCAACATGCGCTTTCCCAACCGCAGGGTCCGTATCCTTCGCAACAGGATCGACCACAATGGGCAGCTAGGTCTCTGCGGGCACGGCTTCGGCATCATGGTTAGAGGCAACCAGATCGACCACAACAACACAGCGCACTTTAGCCCCAACTGGGAAGCAGGCGGTGCAAAGTGGGTCCATACCTACGGCCTGAGGGTACGGGGAAACCTCATCGAGCACAATTTCGGGCACGGCCTGTGGATGGATATCGAAAATCACGATACCGTCATCAGCCGGAACAAAGTCAGCAACAACGCGCTCACCGGCATCGTTGAAGAGATCAGCGCCGATGCCACGATTCGTCGCAACGTGGTCCTGCGTAACGGCCTCCTGTCGGCCAAGTTGCACGGATTCGGAGCCGGCATCTTCATCTCCAACTCCTCATCCGTCGTGGTGAGACACAATCTTCTGCGCGGCAATCGGGGCGGCATTGTCGCCTGGCAGCGCGACAGAGGCCCGACACACATGGTCAAAAACATCCTGGTCAAGTCCAATTCCGTCGTGTGCTCGGGCAAGGTCGGCGCCGTGCATATAGCCGGGCCGAGGCTCACCACGCGGGCACTCCACTTCATCGGGAACGATCACGTACTCATCTCCGACCGAGCTCCCTCCTTCACCTGGAACACTCACTACCTCGGCCTTAGAGGCTGGAGGAGACTTGGGTTCGATCGCACCGGAATCACCGCAACAGGCTGCCGCTGATCTCGACACCGTTGTAGGCTGCAGGGGCAGGTGGATCCAGCCGGCACCGGTGACTCCAGCGACCGAGGCGGACCGCAGCCCGGGTCCGACTCCGTAGGCGCGCCACGTGACGGCGACATGCGAGAGACCGGCGAGATGTCGGCGCCGCCCTCTGGGTCCTCTCCTCACCCAATGTCTCGCCGGGCTGCGCTCCGTGCTCTGGCCGGCGCGATTGTCGCTGCCGCAGCGGGCGCCCTAGGCGTGGTCCTTAGTCGGTCTCCGGCGCATCCCACACGTAACTCCGGGGTCGTCCTTAGGCCCGACCAGATCCCCGCGTCATCCCGCGTCCAAGATGCGCTCGTCCCCAACGGGCGCCACGCGCTGAACAGCCCGATCCGGCTGAGCCCAGGCCAGAGACTGGCCGGCGAATTCAGATCGGATCTCCGGCCCGTCCCGTTCGCATACGGACACGTCTATGAGGTCCGCGCGGGCAGCCAACTCGCCTGGGACCGCTCAGCGTTCGGCCTCATCGGCGGTTCCAACGTCGCGATAACAGATCTCGACCTGTCCGGCACCCAGGCAGTTCCGACCCTCGTCAACTCTGGCTTCGCCATCGCCGGTCTCAGATCCTGCTCCATCCTGCGCTGCCACATCCACGACGTTCCGGTCACCGGCATCGGCGGGTGCAGCGGCCTGATCCAGGACTGCGAGCTTATCGGCATACGAACCACGCCGGGCCATGGAGGAACGGCCGCCGCCATCAAGACCACGCAGGAACTGACGATCAGACGCTGCTACATTCACGACTGCGAGGCGCTCGGAGTTTGGTGGGACTGCCGGGCGCCGGGCGGCCTGCTCGAATATTCCCTCCTATCCGACATCCAACAACGGTGCGCGGAAGCTGAGATCTCGGGGTATCCCCGCGGGTTCACATGGCGCCACAATGAGTTCCGGCGTAGCCTACCCGTAACCGGTCCGGCGTTGGTGATCAAAGGCTCCCGTGACTGTTCCATATATGGGAACACCTTCTCGGGTTGGACCGATGACTGCGCCATTGCCGTCCTCCACGACCTCCGCCCGTTAGGCGGCTTCGGTGCAGGTTCGTGCCGCGGCTCCTGGCGGCCTTCAGGGATCTCGATACACGACAACGACTTCAGGGGAGCAGCCCTCTGCGTGCCGAGTGATATCACCCTGGGCGGCCGCGACTCGGGAGCCCAGGTTGAGGTCTGGGACAACCACAACTACACGCTGCGCAGAGCCTGACTTCCGTCTAATTCGAGTCCCTAAGCCATTCCCCGCCCCTGACTCTGCTCAGGGCCATGGCTTGGCAGCCGATTGCGTCAGAAAGGCGTCGATATCTACCCGGGTTCCCGTCGATGCAGCGCTGCTCGTGCCGGTGACTCGAACCGTGACCGTATTCGATGCGTTCTGGCTGTTGAAGGCTCGGAACCACACGACTCGTGCCGGCTGCTCAGACGCTGCATACAGATTGACGGTGCCTACCTTGCTCCCATTGATCGACACTGTTGCTATGCCACGATCGGGCCCCTTCGTGGATACCCATGCTACCCACTTGGTGCCCGGCGGTGCTGAGTAGGAGGCCGTGTCCCCACCCGTCGCCGACCACATCACCGAGCCACCAGACGAACCGGCCAGTGGGTCGCTGCTCCACGTTCCGCTGTAGGCAACCTTTGCGCTCGTGTCTTGATCTATGCCCACAGCAAAGGGCACGCCGTAGAACCAGTCCGACGCTTGAGGGATGGCGTCCCGATCCGTCGCTTGGACCCTGAACTGGTATTGCGTCCCGTCTGGGGGCAGGTTGGCGACCTTGTGCAGGAACATGGCCCCACTGCCGGCCTTCGTCCACGTCACCCCACCGTCGGTCGATCTCTGGAGAACCACGCTCGAGATACCCGACTGGTCCGTTACGAACCACTTCACCAGCACCGGGACATACCCGCTCGGCGGCACTCTGGCCCCGGTAGAGAATAGATTGTATGGTCCTAGCACGTCCGGGGCACTGGTATCCGCGTTAGTGGCATCCGGGGTATAAGTCCAGAGCTGGGTCGGGCCCGGCTCCTTGCGCCGTCCGTTGAGCACCAGGAAATCCATTTGGCCCTGGTACCTAAGCGGCTGCACGTCGTCGCCACAGCCACCCCCAGGCATCACCGCAGGGATCTCCTCTGGAGTGAATGAATACCCCGAGGTCGCGCCGCCGTTCATCAGGATGAAGTCCGGGTTGTCGGATGCTGCGGCCCCTGCCCTGCAGCTACCCACGACGTAAATGTCGGGGTTCCCATCTCCGTCGAAGTCGCCGACCGCAACGTTCGTCGCGTAAGCGATCTGAAACGTCTGCCTAGTCACAAACGTATGCTGGTTGGTTTGGAACAGGATCTTCACGGTTCCGGGTTGCGCTTCAACCAGATCCGGCAACCCGTCGCCGTTGAGATCCGCGAACTGCGCATCCGCCCACGAGCCGCCGATGCCGAGGCTCTTGGTAACGTCTGTGAACCCTCCTCCTCCATTGTTCTGATAGAGATGCAGTCCGTGCCACCCGCATACGAGCAGGTCTTGGCCGTCTCCGTCATTGTTCCAATCGACGGCCTGGTTACAGGCGTGGTTGTCTTTCTCAGCACCGATAGTGGTGTTCAGTCCCATCGAGTTCGGGGCCAGCGTGTACTGAGGAACGAGCACTCCGTTCTGCAGGACGTTCCCTTGGTTAATCCACAGCTGGTTGGGATACGGAGGATTCTCGGGGCCTGAGAGATTGAACTGATCGTCATTCGGTCCGGTGAACCGCGTCACGTAGATGTCCGGCCTTCCATCGCCGTTTGCATCGATGAAAGTTGCAGTACGGTAGCGGCCGTGCGAGACTGAGGTTAGCCCCGCGGCCTTAGCGACGTTGGTAAACCCTCCCCCAGGCTGTTGCAGCCACAGCTCGTTCACCGATGATGCGGTCAGCCCTACCGCACAGAAGAGATCGGGGAGACCGTCCCCGTTCGCGTCGCCCCACGCGCACCCGTGTCGGTCCGAGGAGGGGGCCAGTGTCCCCTGAGTGAACCCCGTCCCGGTCCCTGTGT
>CADDZG010000064.1 GCA_902812355.1 Actinomycetota bacterium
AGGTTCGGCCTCACGGTCGAAGACCTCGCCGAGACGTGGTGTCCCTACCTGACGATGGCGGAGGCGATCAAGCTGACCGCGCAGGCATTCACGACGGAGGTCGACAAGCTGTCGTGCTGCGCCGCCTAGGCAGAGGCGATCTCGTCTGCGGCGCGCCCGTTGCTCGGCGGGAGGACCGCGGTCGGGATAGAGGCGCTCGTGTGGCTCACGGACGTCGCCGGGCTCTCGCGGAAGGAGCCGAGCATGCACCGGGCGACGTTGCCTGAACCACATCGAGCGCGGGGTACCACCCGCCGGCATGTGGCTAACCCTGCTGCCGCGCGAGCCACGCGCACGCCGCGACCACGAGCGTCTGGATGCCTGTCTCTAGCGTCGGGTGGACCGCCGGCGCAAGCGCGGATTGTGGTTCGTGGGCAGCGCGGTCAAGGCTCCTGCCTGCTCGGCCCGCCGGTAGACCTCCGGATCGGTCCCCCCGACCGTCCAGAAAACCGACGGGACACCCCAGCCGGCTCCGTACGAGCCGAAGTCTTCGCTCGCCGACAGCGGTCGAATTTCGACGACACGCTCGGCTCCGAACCAAGCCGTGAAAGAGTCACGCACGCGCTCCGTGGCGCGGGCATCGTTGGCGACGAGATCGTAATGGTCCAGGGTCGATATCTCCAGTTGCCGGGGTGCTCCCGAGGCTTCGGCTTCCGCCTTCACGATCCGCTTGATCGCCTCCAGGACATGCTTACGCGTGGCTTCATCGAATGTACGCACGTTCAGCTTGATGATCGCTTCATCGGGGATGACGTTCTCTTTCGTGCCGGCCTGCAATGCACCGACGGTCACCACGGCTGCATCGGTCGGGGCGACCTCGCGGGCGACGATCGTCTGTAACCGCATCACGCTGGCGGCCGCCATGACCACCAGATCGATGCTTGCCTGGGGGATCGAGCCGTGAGCTCCACGCCCGAACAGACTTATCTGCAGGCTGTCTGCAGCCGACGTGACGACCCCCGACTTGATCCCGATCTGGCCCGCCGGAGAAGGCATCACGTGCTGGCCGAGGATGACGTCGGGCTTGGGAAAGCGATCGAAGAGACCATCGGCGATCATCGCGCGCGCTCCCTCGGCCGTTTCTCTCCGGGTTGGAAGACGACGAGCAGTGTTCCGCTCCACGCGCTCGTGGCGCGGGCCAGGAGCTCGCTCGCAGCTGCCAGCCACGCAACGTGCATGTCGTGACCGCACGCGTGCATCACCGGCGTGCTCCTGCCGCCGCGATCGGTGGCCGTGACCGTGCTCGCGTAGGGCAGTCCGATCTGCTCGGCGACCGGAAGGGCATCCATGTCGGCACGAAGCATCACCGTCGGGCCGTTCCCGTTGCGGAGCAGGCCGACGACACCCGTACCACCGACGTTCTCGGTGACCTCGAAGCCCGGCCCCCCCAGCGCCTCGGCCACGAGCTCTGCGGTGCGATGTTCGAGCATCGACAGCTCGGGATGGGTGTGGACATCCTTGTACAGGCTCTCGGCCCGACGGAGCAGCTGCTCGTCCAGTCGCTCGATGATCCGCTCCACCGGTGCGGCGCGCTGCTCTACGCCGCCGAGTCTACTCACCCCACGGGATCTATCTGTAGTGTCTGATCCGTGCATGCCGCCTCGAGCTCGGCGCTCCTCGGCTTCGACCCCACGCTCCTGCTGGTGCTGAATCTGATGGGGACGTTCGCGTTCGGACTCAGCGGCGGCATGGCTGGGGTGAGGAAGCGGCTCGACCTCTTCGGCGTCGTCGTGCTTGCCGTCGTCGTCGGCCTGGCCGGCGGGATAACCCGCGACCTGCTCATCGGACTGCCACCCGCCACCTTCCGCGACTGGCGCTACCTCGCGGTGGCCGGCGGCGCCGGTGTGGTTACCTTCCTCGCTCACCGGCTGCTCCGCCGCATCCAGCGCCCGATCGACGTGCTGGACGCGGGAGGTCTTGCGCTCTTCTGCGTCACCGGAGCCAGCACGGCACTCGCACACGGCATCGCTCCCGCACCGGCGGCGATGCTCGGCGCGATCACCGGCATCGGCGGGGGTGTTCTCAGAGACATCCTCGTGCGCCAGATCCCCGTCGTGCTCCGAGAAGGCCTCTACGCGATCCCGGCACTGGTCGGCGCCGCGATCGTCGTCGGAGCGGCGCGCGCCGGGTTACACGGTCCCGGGGCGCCGATCGCCGGCGCCGTGGTGTGTTTCGTGATGAGGCTCGTCGGTCTCGTCTACGGACTCAACGTGCTTCGCTCGCGCGGGATCGACGGTCACTAGGGCCCACGCTCTTCCACTCTAGGCGCGTGGGGTATCCCGCCAGGTGAGCGGCCCGTTCGGCGATACCGACGCGCCGACTGTGCCGACGAGATCGCGGCCGATGATGCAAGGTACCTTAAAAAAAACAAGAGTCAAGTATTCAGCGCCCGATAGGCGAACCGATCTCATTCGGCAGACGCTTCAGCGCGACGACTTGCCGAGGCTAGATGGGGTGTCCATGGATCTTGTTACGCTCTCGGCGCCAGATACCAGACGGCCTTCAATGGGAGCAGCTGACGGCTCTCCTCCGCGATGCTGTCGTAGTGTTCTACCCAGAGCTCAACCAGGCGCTCCGCGTCGAGCAGAGTGACCTTCCGCTGCTCTTGACGGCGAGCCTCACTCTCCGCGTCCGGGGTGAATCCACCCGTTGCTACGAACACGCCGACGTCGTGCTGTGAGAGAGTGGACAGAAATGAACGCAGCCCATCGGCATTGATCTTGTCGGCCCTGCGCTTGACCTGGACCTTCATGCGCGGGCCAGACGCCCCGAGCGGGTCGGTATAAGCAATGATATCGACCCCGTAATCCCTCCCAGGCGGAGCTACCCACGAGACATCGTAGTCCATCGCCCGAAGAAGTGCGGCAACGAGATCCTGTAAGTCATAGGGATTCATGCTCATGAGGTAGTCCTGGATCTCGGTCCACGCGGTCTCCTCAGCCTCCTCCAGTGCAGCGATCGGACCCGGCAAGCTGCCGTCATCCACCTCGACATCCTCGGTGCGCTCTCGCGTCTCTTTCCACTTCCGATAGAGCTTGTCCGACTCCCGGAAGAACTCCTCCGGATCCGGCATTCGGTCATACGCCTCCCGGCCCTCGTCGGTTAGGAGCCAGAGGCCCTTGCTCTTGACCATCCAACCTGCCTTCACCGGCCCGATGGTCGTGAACCTCACGATCCTCTCGTAGCGTCGAGTGGATGGATTCTTGGGATATGTGCTCGACTCGAACTCCGTGGGCGGCACGATCTGCTCCAACTTCTGGAGAACCTCCTTTGGGGGAAGTCCGTCTGGGTATTGGAGCAAGAGCGAGAATACGCCCCGCACGAGTTCACCACATCGCCGCTTCGTAATCTCAGCCAAAGATCACCTCCTTCGCCTGCTGAGAAACCATACCACGGCCGGTCGAGACGCATGCGCTCTCGCGGCGCGCGACACGCGCGGTTGAGTCGGAAGAGTCCCGTAATATCCGTCGGCGGCAAGGAAAGCGCCAGACGACCTACCTGCCGAATGCGGATCACGTCCTTATCCTCGGACGCAGCCACCTCGAGTTCGTTCTGAGGGCCTATATCGCCCACCACGCTAGTCACCAACCCCTCGATCTCTCGACATGAGCCGGCCCGCTCCCCGAGCCTCCTCGATGGTCTCCGATGCTCCGGGGTCGGTGATCAGGGGTGATGTCCTCGGCAGCTTCATCCATGAGTTGCGAGGGTGTGGCATTGACGGTATCTAGTTTTCGGTATACACACGCGTCTCCGCGTGCAGCACGAGACCGCGCTCGCCGAGGATCTGGATCCAGACCCCGAAGACGAAACCATTCGCGCCACCAAATGCTTGAGCCAGTTGGTCAACCTAATCGTCGACCGATCAAGCTATATGAGCCCCTGCTGAATCGCCAGGGACACCGGATGGGATCAATACGTACTCCTGCCGGTCCCGGTACCTGGGAAGGTGGTCCTTCCAATACCCGTACCAAAGGCGGAGATCCGAGCAGTCATTCGGGTATCCTAGATGCAGATCCCCACACACGTCTTCTCCTTGCTTCCACCGAGAGCGATAGTCGCCGTTGATATCTTCGATACGAGCCTCCTGGGTTGCGCCCGAGATTAGAGAATTCTCCTCAGCGTACAGCAGAGTACGGAGAAGGCCAATCAAGCTCCTGGTCACTGCTCACGCTCATTGCTCGCCGGTCACTAACTCCTGCTCATTCTGGCAACCTCAAGCATCCAGCACCCAAGGAAAAGACGGCAGCATGCATCCTCTTCATGCGTTCTCGGGGACGATGGCCACGGGCTGAAGCCGGACTCACCCTTCTCCTAAACAGATTCAGTCATGGACCCTGATGCCGTCATCCACGCTCTGAGCGTGCGCGGGTTCGGCCCGGCCGTCACGCCTCTTAAGCCGAGACCGTGATCGAGATCGTCTCCAAGTGGCGGCCTCGCGTCACGCTGCTGCGAGCCGGGATCCCGGAGTCGATGGGCATCCTCACGCACCCCGCCAGCGGCGACATACCCGTGGTCCTCGTCGGTACGACCCGCCAGCTCTAGGTAACAGGACATTCGTAAAGTGGGGCCGGCTGGACTCGAACCAGCGACCAACGGATTATGAGTCCGCCGCTCTGACCGACTGAGCTACGGCCCCTGCGCCTTCGAACCCTAACCGGACCATCATCGCCGCCAGGTTCGACGCCCCCAAGGCCGATGCCCGCACCGGCCCCGCTGAGCGAACCACCGCCCTCCCGAGAGACTTCCCATTGACATCCATCGATGGGAGCTCCTAGACTACCCATCGAAGATCATCGATACGAAGGGGGAGAAAGCCGATGCGTTCGATCAGGAGCCGGTTGAGCAGGACCGCCAAAAGCCCGTTGAGCAGGACCGCCGGCGGTCCGGTGTGCGACGTCGCCTGCCGCGCTGCGTGCCGCAGGGACGAGGCGATCGAGCTGCTCAACCGCTACGGGCCGAGGGCTCTGTGAGCACCCCGTCTGTGAGCACCCCGTCTGTGAGCACCCCCTGCTGCGCGCCCCTGGTGGGCCCGACGCTCACCCCCGCCCAGGCGCAGGAGACGGCAACGGTGCTCAAGGCCCTCGCGGATCCGGTGCGGGTTCGGATCGTCAATCTCCTCGCCGCCGGCGACCGCCCGGCGTGCGTGTGCGAGATGGACCCGGCCCTCGGGGTCTCGCAACCGACGCTCAGCCATCACCTCAAGAAGCTCACCACCGCCGGTCTCCTGCACCGCGAGCAGCGAGGGAAGTGGGCCTACTACAGCGTCGCCGAGGACGCTCTTGCACGGGTCGCCGAAGCAATAGACCCCCGGCGCCGGGGCGCGGCTCCCATCGAGAGGAGGTCCCGATGAGCGACATCCACGAGCTCGTGCGGGCGAGATACGCAGCCGCAGCGCGGGTGGTAAGCGAGCGCGCCTCCGCACGGGCGACGGGGCCGGCGGAAGGGTGCGACGCCCCGCGCGGAGGCAAGGCGTGCTGCTCCGACAACACCGCCGCCGACGACGCCGATAGGAGCTGCTGCGGCCCGTCCGGGGGTTGCTGCAGCGACGGCGAGGGATCCCTCTACGGCGGCGACGCGGCCGGGCTCCCCGAGGCCGCCCTGCAGGCGAGCCTCGGCTGCGGCAACCCGGTCGCCGTCGCCGAGCTGCAGCCGGGGGAGACGGTGCTCGATCTCGGCTCTGGCGGAGGCATCGACGTGCTCCTGTCGGCCCGCCGGGTGGGGCCCTCGGGCAAGGTCTACGGGCTCGACATGACCGGCGAGATGCTCGACCTCGCCCGTCGCAACCAACGTACGGCGGGGGCCGACAACGTCCGGTTCCTCAAGGGCTACATCGAAGACGTGCCGCTGCCGGATCGATCGGTAGACGTCATCATCTCCAATTGCGTGATCAACCTCGCCGCCGACAAACGACGGGTGTTCGAGGAGATGCACCGGGTGCTGCGACCCGGCGGTCGGATCGGGATCACCGACATCGTTGCGGACGACGAGCTCGGCCCCCGTGAGCGCGCCGCGCGCGGCTCCTACACCGGTTGCATCGCAGGTGCTCTGTCGTCGTCGGAGTACACGCGCGGTCTCGCCGCAGCCGGGTTCGAAGACGTCTCGATCACCCGCACCCACGAGGTCGCCGACCGCATGTACTCGGCCGTCGTCAGGGCGCGCCGGCCCTAGAGCGAGCTCGGGGCGCGGCCCTCGATGACCGTGTGCGGAGGGCCGAACAGCTCGCGCGGATCCCTGCGCCTGTGCTCGAGGGCCGCGGCGCCGCCCCTGATGCCGAACAGCCTCTTGGCCCACACGAGGTAGACGAGGATCGCGAGGTTGATCACGAGCGCGGCCACCCGCAAGGCCGTGACCCGGTCGAGCAGTTCCTTGATCTCGAACGGCACGAAGCCGGCGGTGGCGACGGCGGTGAGGTACTCGGCCCACCGCCGCTGCATCCACAGCCCGACACCCTCGGCCGCTTCCAGCACCGCGTAGGCGATCGCCACCCCTCCGATCACGAGCAACCCCCTGCCGTGCAGGCGCTCGACGTTGTGCAGCTCGCGCGTCACCGGGCTATGGGCGGCGTCGAAGCCCACGGATCGCAGCGCCCGCTCGACCCCCGGCAGCACCACGGCGACGCCTCGTCGCACCGCAGCGAGGTGCGCGTAGAGGAACAGGACGGCACCGGCGATCACCGAGAAGACCACGACGTGCACGGCCCGATCGAGGGCTATCAACCGCAGCACGATCAGGTCCCTCAGCGCCTCGTCGCGCACCGGAACCTGGAGGTGCTCGACCGGCGGCAGGCGCTCTGCTTCGGGATGCTGCGGCGGAGCGACGTCGAGCCACGAGTCACAGCGCAAGCAGCGCACGAAGCGGCGCCCACCGGGGAGCTCGACCGCGATTCCCGCGTCGCGCGGCGTGATCCGGGCGACGTGAGCCCCGGGGGTGACGTGCCCCTTGAGCCCGCACACGAGCGTCTCCGGCTCCCAGCGGGTGCTGCGGTCCCGGCGCCCGGTGTGCCTGCGCGCCCGCAGGAAGCGTCGATCGTGAGGATCATCCGGCATCGGCCCAGGTTAAGCCGCGGGCCCGGCACTCACGCCGGCGGTCGGACCACATCCCGCGCCGCGCCGGCGGGCCCCGGCATGCCCAGGGCCGTGAAGCGATCCGCGGCGGCACGCGCCGCCTGCACCGCCTCCCACCCACGATCGGGACGCGCCGCCAGGATGCGGGCCTTCAGATAGAGCAAATGGGCCTCCTCCGCTTCGTTGCCGTAAGCGCGCGCCGTCGAGGCGGCGGCCTCGAGGTGTGCATCCGCCTCGTCCACCCGCCCGGCGGCCGCGGCGGCGACCGCCGCCCTGGTGCGCACGAGGTGGCAATCGAACGTCAGCCAGTCGGGTTCGAGCGCCAGAGCTTCGGAGATCAGCGGGAGCTGCGCCGCGGTCGTCGCGCTCTCGCCGACGAGGTAGAGCGCCTCGGTGAAGCCGAGCAGCGTGTTCCAGGCCCCCAGGGTGTTGACCCGGCCCGGCCTCGGCAGTACCGGCTGCACCCCCTCAAAGAGCTCCAGGACCCGGTCGCGGAGCCCCAGATACGCGTACACGCCGGCCAACAAGGAAGCGCTCTGGCCCGCGAAGGCGGCGGCAGGCTCCAGCTCGATCGCCGTACGCAGCTCGGCCTCGGCGGTTGCGGGGTCGTCGCGATGGTGAGCCGCGACCCCCAGGTAGAGGTGACCGACGTAGAGCCACGGCAAGCCCCCGCGCTCGCACACCTCGACCATCTCGGCTCCGGTAGCGCTCAGAGCCGCGATGTCGCCGCGCATCAGCTCGCGGCGGGCGCGGTCGGCAAGCAGCATGAAGATGCTGCCGAGGTGCCCGAGGCGCGACGCGATCGCGGCCGTCTTGTCCGTCAGCTCCGCCGCCCGCTCGCGGCCCCCGACCGCTCCGTCCTGATAGATCACGAAGGCGAGCACGCTGCTGAGGTCCCACAGCGCACCGGCCGTCTCAAACACGGCTCCGGCCCGCAGCCCGGCTTCGACCCCCTGGCAGAACTCGGCGAAGCTCATGTGGTGGATCGTCTGCATATGCAGCACGTCCGCCAGCGCCCGCTCGTCGTGAACCGCTTCGGCGATCGCACGGGCTTCGGCGAACATCCCGGTGGCCGCGCCGTGGTCGCCGCTGAGGCTCGTCGCCCATCCCGCGGCGCTCAAAAGCCTGGCGCCGTTGCCGCCGGGCGACGGCCCGAGCACGTCCAGAGCCCTGCGAGCGATCGCCACCGCCTCCTCGAAGCGCGCCGCCCAGGTGAGGTGATAGACCATCGCCCACGACAGCCGTCCGACCGATGCGGCGTCCCCGCCGGACACGTAGAGGTCGAGGGCTTGATCCATCGCCTTCAAGGCATCGTCCCAGCGGCCGACGCTGCGCAGGGCGAGCGCCAGCTGCTCGAGCACGGAGGCGCGACGCATGTCGCGATCTTCGAGGTAGCCCAGCGCCTTCTGCAGGTCGGCGACCGCGTCCTCGAACGCGGCGGCTTCCATCTCGTGGCGGGCGGACATCCCGAGGTAACGCACGAGCTTGTTGCGGTCGGCCAGGGGGCCGGCTCTCACGAGGTGATCGGCGAGGTCGGCGGCGTGCGCCTCGATACGGTCGGCAGAACGGGCTTCGAGAGCGTCCGCCGCCCGGCTGTGCAGCAGCTGCCTTTGCAGGGTCGAGGCATCGGCCAGCAAGGTCTGGCGGATCAGCTCGTGGCTGAAGGCCATGCGCTCGCCCGAGCCCGGCGCACTCACCAGCCGGGCGCGCTCGGCCTCGCCCAGCCCGGCCGCGAGCTCTCCGGGATCGAGCTCCCCCACCGCCGCGGCGATCTCGGGGTCGAACACCCTGCCGACCACCGCTGCCGCGGTCAGTGCCGCCCGAGCCCCCGCCGATAGCCGCTCCAGCCGCTCCCCGATCACCAGCCTCACGCTCTCGGGGACGTCGATCTCGTCCAAGGATGCTCCGGCGTTGAGATGCCCGGAACGGTCCAGCAGCCGGCCGGACTCCCGCAGGTGCAGGAACACCTCCTCCACGAAGAACGGATTGCCCTCGGTCTCGGAGTCGATCAGGCGCACGAGCTCCTCGGGAGGCTCCTGCTCGGCGAGGGCTCCGACCATCACCGAGATGCCGGCCGGCGACAGCCTCTGAAGCCGGATGCGTTGCAGCGCGTGGCGGCGGGCGAGGGCGTTGACTGTGCGGGCGAGTAGGTGACCGGGCTCGAGTTCGACGTCACGGTAGGTGCCCGCGACCATCACCGGCATGTGCGCCAGCAAGGGGGCCAGGAACCCCGTGAAGAGGATCGTGGACGTGTCGGCCCAGTGCAGGTCCTCGAGAACGAGCAGCAGCGGCTGCACGCGCGCTCCCCGCTCGATGAACGCGTGCAGCGAGTTCCACAGGTACCTGCGCGCCAGCTCGGGCGGCAGATCGACGGGGTCCGGGATGTCGGGGAAGACGCGCCGCAGAACCGGCGCGATCCGGGCGATCTCCGGCGCCGCGTCGCCGAGGGCGTCACGTAGCGCCAGGGGGCTCAGCGGATCGACCGCCGCCTGCTCAATCATCTCGACGTAGGGCTGGTAGGGCACGCTGCTGGACATCTCGACGCAATGGCCGGTGAGCACCCGCAGGCCCCGCCGAGCCGCCTCGGCCGTGAGCTCGATCACTAGGCGCGACTTGCCCACGCCGGCTTCGCCGGTGACCATCACCAGACGTCCCCGTCCCGCCAGCGCCTCATCCATCGCTCGGCGCAGCTCCGCCCGTTCGTCGTCCCGCTCGATCAACGGGGTGAGCGTCGCGCGCAGGAGGGGGCCGCGGCCGTGCCGGTGCCCGGAGCCGTCCCACGGCACCTCGTACAGACGCCAGCGCTCGGGGAAGCCCTTGAGCCAGAAGAGCCCGAGGTCGGCCAGCGACCGCCCCCTATCCCCCACTGCGGCGCGCACATCCGCCGACACCAACACCTGGCCCCCCGCCGCCTGGGCGGTGACCCGGGCGGCCGCGTGGACAACCTGGCCGTGCGGGATGCCGTCGTGCTCTGCGACCTCCCCGTGATGCATCCCGATGCGCACCCGCAGGGCGAGCCTGGGCTCGGTGAGGTTGTGCCGCTGCAACGCCCGCTGCACGTCTATCGCGCAGTCCAGCGCGTGCACCGGATCGTCGAACACGATGAGGAACCCGTCACCGAGGAACTGCGCTTCCCGCCCTCCGTGCTCGGCGAGCGCGTCACGCACGATCCGGGCATGGACCGCCAGGACGGCGTCGGCCTCGGCATCCCCGCGTGCATCGCGCAGCGCGGTGGAGCCCTGGACGTCGGTGAACATCACGGTGAGGGCGGTCATCTCGACGCCTCCACACCGCTCGCGGGCCGAAGCACGCGGGGGTGACCCGCCGCGCCCTCACTCGGGGGCCGCGACGTCCTCACCGTAGATCGACCGCAGACGCCACTGAGCTGCCGAGGATACCGGCCGGTCCCGGCGGAGCCAAGGGGGGTTGCCGCGGCGAGCGCTCGGCGGCTAGCGGGAGCGCCGGTTATCGGGACACGAGCACGAGCGCGCGCCAGGCACCGGCAAGGAACAGACGACGCAGATCGCGAGGTAGAACCAGTACATTGTGATCGCCTCCTGGCCGGCACCGCCGCAGAGCGCACGAGTGGCGGCCCGAGCGCCGAGCCGCCCCCAGAGCCGGCGCACGCCGAGGGAGTTCCCGACCAGCGCTCGATCTCGGTCGTCGAAGTGAAATTCCGATCCAGCTGCGCCGCCGACGCTTAACCGGCGAAACGCCCCTAGCCCGCGAGCCGCTCGCCGGTCAGGACCTCCTCTGACCCCAAGCGCCCGTCCTGCAGACGCGCGCTACGCGCCGCAATCGTGCCGGCTGCGTCGTACACGCTCCGTGGTGTTCAGGGGGCGGCGGACTGCTCGACGACGCTCGCTGGTGGGGCGAAGACCGCCTCGATCCGGAAGTCCCGTTCGGGCGAGGGCGTGGTGTGCTGGTACGCGCCTGTCGCGGCTCGGTTAGGGGGACGACGCGAGCTCGAATACGGTCCCTGCAGGCGCCGCACCCTACAGAGGATCGGACTGCGCCAACGGCGGGCCGATCACGTCCATTCCGAGTGGCGCTCCGATCCTCGTGAAGGCCTCTGGTTGGGGGGAGGAGAGGGTGGCGGACTCGTCGAAGAAGCGTTCCATCCCCGCCGGGGTGAACATCACCAGGATCCGAGCCGGATCTCCGCCGACGTTTTGGAAACAATGCGGCGCGGCATGGTTGCACTCGCTACGACCCGTGCTCCAGCAGGTAGTCGATGTAGACCGGCCGCAGCGCGTCTCCGAGACGGCCGCGATCGGCGTGGAAAGCATCGGTCACGCGGCGGGCAAGAAAGATCACGTCGACCTCAGC
>CADDZG010000065.1 GCA_902812355.1 Actinomycetota bacterium
CCGTGCGGCCTGCCGCGGCCCCGCCGGCCGCACCGGCGGTCGCCGCACCGGCTCCGCAGCAGGGGCCGGCATCGTTCCCGCTGACCGAGTCGCCTGCCCCGGCCGAGGCAGATGCCGAAGAGGCGCAGCGCGATCCGAGCCTGCTCGCCTTCCTCGAGGCCGTGATAGAGGCGGGCGCATCGGACCTCCACCTCACCGCGGGGCTGCCCCCGATGATGCGGATCAACGGCGAGATCGGGCCGGTCGAGGGCTTCAGGCCCCTAACCCCGCAGGACCTCCAGGAGATGATCTATTCGATCCTCACCCAGAAGCAGCGGGAGACCTTCGAGGAGAACCTCGAGCTCGACGTGTCCTACAGCCTGCCCGGGCGCGCTCGCTTCAGGGTCAACGTCTTCCAACAGCGCGACGCACTGGGCGCCGTCATGCGCCTGATCCCCTTCGGGATCCGGCCGCTCGAGGACCTCGGGCTGCCGCCGTCGGTCAAGGAGATGACCGGGCTGCGCCGCGGACTGATCCTCGTGACAGGCGTCACCGGATCCGGTAAGTCGACCACCCTTGCGGCGATGGTCGATGTGATCAACTCGACCCGGTCCGAACACATCATGACCGTCGAGGACCCGATCGAGTTCCTGCATCAGCACAAGCGCTCGGTGGTCAATCAGCGCGAGATCGGCCAGGACACGCACTCGTTCGCCGACGCGCTGCGTCACGTGCTGCGCCAGGACCCCGACGTGATCCTCGTCGGCGAGATGCGCGACCTCGAGACGATCCAGACCGCGCTGACCGCGGCCGAGACCGGTCACGTGGTCTTCGCCACCCTGCACACCCAGGACGCTCCGCAGTCGGTCGACCGCATCATCGACGTGTTCCCGCCCCACCAGCAGCAGCAGATAAGGGTGCAGCTCGCCGGCACGCTCGCCGGCATCGTTTCGCAGCAGCTGCTGCCGACGGCCGACGGCAAGGGCCGCGTGCTGGCCGCCGAGGTGCTGGTCGCCACGCCGGCGGTGCGCAACCTGATTCGCGAGGGCAAGACCCACCAGATCTACACGGCCATGCAGGCCGGCGGTAAGTACGGCATGCAGGTCATGGACCAACACATCGCCAAGCTGGTGCGCAGCGGCAAGATCACCTACGAGATCGGCCTCGAACGCTGCCACCACGTCGACGAGTTCAACCGGCTGGTGGGGAAGGGGCAGTAGATGGCCGACGCCTACGCGTACCGGGTCCGTACCGCCGACGGGAGGATCCTGTCGGGTTCGATGGAGGCCGACGGCGAGGCTGCGGTCGCATCGCGTCTGCGCTCGCAGGGGCTGGTCCCGGTCCAGATAAGCAAGGAGGCCAAGGTCTCGCTCAAGATGGAGATCCGCCTCCTCCCGCAGCGCGTCACTCTCAAGGACCTGGCGATCTTCTCGCGTCAGTTCGCGACGATGATCGACTCGGGCCTGTCGCTGATCCGGGCCCTCAACATCCTCGTCGAGCAGACCGAGAACCCAAAGCTCGCGGACACGATCGGCGAGCTGCGCAACGACGTGCAGAAGGGCTCGAGCCTGTCGGCGGCGATGTCCAAGCACCCCAAGGTGTTCCCCAACCTGTTCGTATCTATGGTGCGGGCCGGGGAGACCGGGGGCCAGCTCGACGCGGTGCTGAACAAGGTCGCCGAGGGCTACGAGAAGGACTACAAGCTGCGTCAGAAGATCAAGTCGGCGCTGACCTACCCGGCCGTCGTCACCTGCATCGCCACGCTTCTGGTGACGATCATGCTGATCTTCGTCGTGCCGACCTTCGCCCAGATGTTCAACAGCCTCGGCGGCGAGCTGCCGCTGCCGACCCGGATCCTGGTCACGGTCAGCGCCCAGGCCCGCTTCCTGGTGCCGCTGGCGATCGCCACGTTCGTGGGGCTGTTCTTCCTCTACCGCAGGGTGCGTGCCAACAACGCCGACATGCGCCTGCGCTTCGACAAGGTCAAGCTGCGTCTGCCGGTGTTCGGCGACCTCTTCAAGAAGGTGGCGCTGTCGCGCTTCACCAGGACCCTGGCGCTGCTGCTGCGCTCGGGGGTTCCGGTGCTGGAGGCGCTGGACATCGTCGCCGACACCACCGGCAACGAGGTCATCACCCGTGCCGCGGGCGACGTGCGCGAGAGCGTGAGGAGCGGCGAGTCGATGGCCGAGCCCCTCACCCGCCACCAGGTGTTCCCTCCGATGGTGGTGCAGATGATCGGCGTAGGCGAGGACACGGGGGCTTTGGACGACATGCTCGACAAGGTGGCCGACTTCTACGACCAGGAGATCGAGTCGACCACCGAGTCGCTCACGGCCCTGCTGGAGCCGGTGATGATCGCCGTGCTCGGCGGCGTCGTGGGCTCGATGGTCATCGCCCTGTACCTGCCGATGTTCAAGATCTACGACCTCATCAAGTAGGCCGCAGCACCTCTAAAGCTCCCGCCCGAGGTGCCGATGGTTAGGTCGCAGGCCGGAAGCGCAAGCCAAAGGCAAACCCGTCGCAAGGCGGGGACGCAAAGCCACGGGGCCCCTCGGGCCGGCCGGGCTACCTGCGGAGGGACGGTCGTACGACCGTTGCAAAGAGCAGGCGGTGCAGCTTTCGACGAACAGATGGTCCCTCGTCCGGCCTGGGGGGACGGAAGGAGGAGGTGTCGGATGTTCCGACGGTTCCACGAGAAGCTGCGTGAGCGTGAGGAAGGCTTCACGCTGATCGAGCTCCTGGTGGTCATCCTGATCATCGCCATCCTGGCGGCGATCGCCATCCCGGTGTTCCTGCACCAGCGGGAGAAGGGCTGGGACGCTCAGACGCAGTCCTCGGTGAAGAACATGGCCACGGCGGTCGAGTCCTTCGCCACCCAGAACAACGGTGATTACTCGCCTCTCCAGGGTGAGTCCTGCGCTACGGGTGGCTGCACGGGCGTTCCGACCGGCGTCAGCGGTGCCAACCTCGCGTCGGACCAGGGCTTCGCTCCGACCGTCGACGTGACGGACAGCGTCGTGGCTGCCGGCCCCAGCGGCTACTGCATCAAGGGCACCAACAGCAACTTCTCCTCGGGTCACGTGTGGTACTACGACAGCGACACCGGGGCTCCGAGCCAGACGGATTGCTCGGGCAAGACCTACTAAAAATCCGGAGCTCGGCAAACAAGGGGGGCGGCTACGGCCGCCTCCCTTCGCGCGCGTGAGCACTTAAGAACGGCAGGGAAGTGCCGAAGAGGCTAGGGCAAGCGCGGATACTGCACCGGCGGACTCCCCCGAGCGCTTGCGGGGGGGCAGAAAGAGGAGGAATCGGATGTTCCGACGATTCCACGAGAAGCTGCGTGAGCGTGAGGAAGGCTTCACGCTGATCGAGCTCCTGGTGGTCATCCTGATCATCGCCATCCTGGCGGCGATCGCCATCCCGGTGTTCCTGCACCAGCGTCAGAAGGGTTGGACGGCCCAGACGCAGTCGGCACTCAAGAACGCTGCGACCGCGGTCGAATCGTTCGCCACCCAGAACAACGGCGATTACTCGCCGTTGCAGGGAGAGTCGTGCACCGTGTCCGGCGGTGCAACGACCTGCACGGGGGCCTCGGGCACCGGCACCAACCTTGCCACCGACCAGGGCTACGCCGGCACCGTCAACGTGACCGTCAAGGTGACGAAGGCGACCTCGTCCGGTTACTGCATCGACGGGGTCAACTCGAACAATCCGAGCGACACATGGCACTACGACTCCAACGTGGGGGCCCCCCAGTCCGGGGTGTGCTGAGCGAGCGCTAGGCCGTGAGCCGCGAGGGGGCGCGTGAGCGCCCCCTCGCCCGCGCCTAAATCCGGGTCTGCCTGCTGCCGATAGGGAAGACGATGACGCCGTTGTCCGCCCGCCGCGACGCGGGCTTCACCCTCATCGAGGTCCTGGTGGCGATGATCGTGTTCGCGATCGCCCTCACGCTGAGCGCGGGCGCGCTGCGCCACTACTGGCGGGTGCAGGCGTTCGACGGAGCGGTATCCAGCCTCGTGTCGCAGATGCGGGCGGTGCAACAGCGCACCCTGTCCGAGAGCCATCCGCTCGTCTACGGGTTGCGCTTCAGCCCCTCGGCGACTCAGACGACGCAGGCCGGCTCCTACGAGATCGTCCAGTACGACCCGCACGATCTCGCCTCCACCAGCGACGACACCTGCCAAGTGGCTCCCAACACGGCCCCGCAGCAGCTCGACGGCAGCGTGTGGATCTCGGCCGCCAGCTTCGGCACGGCGACGACCCCGGTGGTGACGTCGAACTGTCCGACGGCGACGGCTTCAGACGTCTTCGTGTTCTTCTACGCCCGCGGGACCGCGACCCCAGGATCGCTCACGATCTCGTCCGAGGACGGCGAGAGCAAGACGATCTCGGTGCTCGGGCTGACCGGGAGGGTGCAGACGTGAGGCGCGTTGCCTTCCGGGCCGGCGACGAGGCCGGTTTCACCCTGATCGAGGTCCTGGCTGCGATAACCATCTTCGCAATCATCACCGTCGGGTTGATCCCTCTGCTGGCCTCGGCGATGCGCAACACAATGCTGACGCGCAGCTTCGCCGTCGAGAAGCAGGTGGTTCAGTCGGCGCTGGAGAACGCCCGTGGCCTGCCCTACTTCGTCACCGGCACGAACCGCACCGACGTGCTCGACCTCTACTTCCCCAACCTCGTCACCGGGAGCACCGTTACCACACCCGAGGCCGGCAGCGTGACGAGTGGCTACAGCTCGACGGCCAAAACCTTCACCACCGTGTGCACGCCGACCACCGCCGCCCCCAGCGGCAGCGGACCGGTGGCCTGTCCCCACAATCTCGCCGACGGGTCCTCGGGCCTGCCTGCGCACACGACTCTCGTGTTCGTGGCGCAGTTCTTGAACCGCTCCATGGCGCCCGTGACGCCTCCCTCGGGCTACTCGTACGCGACCGCCACGACGAGCCCGAGCTCGCTGTTGAAGTTCACCGTCACGGCCTACTGGAGCATCGGGGGTCGTACGCGCAGGTTCTCAAACACGACCCTGATCGGGTCGCGCAAGCTCAACAACGAGGTCGTGCACGCGGACGGAGAGCTCACCTACCTCGTGCAGGTCCTGACCGGCTACAACGACGCCGACGGGAGTCAAAGCACGCTCAGCGCCACCTTGGGCTCGAGCGACTCGGCTGCCTCAATCAAGGCGATCTCGTCGTCCGATCAGGATGCGGTCGCCGGCAACGCCACCCTGAACCAGGGCGACTACGGCACCACGCAGGCCTCGACTGTGGGCTCGATACAGGGGGCGACGGCGGCGGTTGGGGCCCCGCCGAACCTGTGGCCGGGGAGCTCGGCGTCGGCGCCGGCGGCGACCCTGGGGCCCCAACTACCGGCGGGCTTCTTCAGCAGCCCCTTGAACATTGCCGGGCTCGGAGCCAACCAGACGTCCCCCGCAGGGGTCCAGGTCAACAACGATCTGCCCCAGGCCCAGGGCGGGTTCTCCTTCAATGGCACCGGCAACGACAGCCTGTGGGTCACCAACCAGGCTAACGACTCGAGCTTCCTGCAGCTCGACCCCACGGTGGCCATGGTGCGGGTCGATCACTCCGCTACGCCGTCGTCGGGCTCGACCTCGGCGGTTGCCACTGCGGTGACGCCGAGTTCGTCGCGCCACGTGGAGGCAACCGTGAGCGCGGACATGGGCAAGGTCTCGATACTGCCGACCACGTTCATCTGCACCGGAGCGTCGCTGGATCCGACCTGCACGAGCGGGCCGACCGCGGGGGAGACCTCGGTCGTGGTGATCACCGGGTTCCACCTAACGCTGGACTGCAACTCGACCGTGTCGTCGTCTGCCTCCGCGACGGGATCGTGGTCGGCCACTCTGTGGTACTGGGACGGCACGGCCAAGAAGTACGTGTCGCGAGCTATCGGGGGCTCGAGCGCCGGCGGGACCGATGGGCTTCAGGGACTGGGTAACCCGCTGGTGTTCGACAGCAGCGACAACTCCAAAGACGTCTACCTGTTCGATACCGACGGGCCCGACGGACCGCAGAAGGGCTACCTGTCGAGCCTCTCCGACATTGCCAACATCCCGTCGTCCAAGGACGCCGGAGGTATCAGCACCAACGTGACGCTGGACGGTGCGATCAAGGTCGTGACCACGCCGACCGATCCCTCGCTGCCCGGCGCCGCCAACCCCACGGGTATCAACGTCACCATCGGCAACGCCTCATGCCTCGCGGAGGACAAGCGTGGCTGACCGGCGGGAGGAGGCGGGCTTCACGCTGATCGAGGTGCTGATGGCCCTGATGATCTTCGGCTTTGTCTCGACGTCCTTCTACATGGTGATGTTCCAGACCGCGCGAGGCTCTCAGGTGGCGCAGGATGTGGCGAAGACGACACAGGAGAGCCAGATCGGCTTCGACCGCATGGTCCGCGACACGCGCCAGGCCCAGGACATCAGCCAGGCGGGCCCATACTCGTACACGATCGAGGTGGATTTCGACGGTAACGGGACGATCGCTCCCGCGGGAACGACCAACGCCCAGGGAGACTACGAGGTCCTCACGTTCGCGTACGACGACGCAACTCACCGGATCACCCTCACCAGCGGCAACCTCGCTCCCCAGACGTTGATGACCGGGGTCTATTGCCTTACCTCAGGCGGGGTGTGCAAACCCGTGTTCGACTACGCCAGCGACCACCTCGAATACGACGCCAACCACGACGGCGTGACCACGTGGCAGGAGCTCGACACGTCCGGTGTTGCCGGGGTCGGAAACAACGACGGGGTACCGGACGGGCCCGAGCTGCCCCTGCTCAGCATCGTGTCCTTCCAGATGAGGCTGGGTGCAGGCGGACGCAGCGTGACGATGTCCGACCAGGCCCAGCTACGCAACCAGGTCTAAGGAGATGGGGATGCTCGCTCGCCTGCGTAACGAATCCGGCGTGGCCCTGGTGACGGTGCTGTTCATCGGAGCCGCCCTTACCGTGGTGACCACTACCGCCACCTTCGTGGCGATCCAGCAGGCGCATTCCAGCCTCGACGATCGCAAGGCCGAGACCGCCCTGGGCTACGCCGAAGCCGGGATCGACAGCATGATCGACTACATCAGCAGCAGCGGCAACGTCACCGCCAACATGCTGTTCAACGCCGGCTGCCCGGTGAACGGGGTGATCAACTACCTGACCACCGCGGGGCTGGTCCAGAACCCCGCCAACGCACCGGTCACGTCGCTCGGCAACGGCACCTACCAGGCCTACGCCACCGTCTACAACATCAACAGCAGCGACCCGGCCACGCAGTTTCCGCCGGGTGCATGTTCCGCCCTGAGCGGCCAAGGCACAAGCCCGCACGACACCCACTACGTGGTGATCACCTCGACGGGCCGGTCGCCGGCCGCCAAGCGGGTGGTGCAGCAGGTGATCAAGATCACCCCTCGGGGGATGCCGATCGGGCTCTACGCCCAGGGCATCAACGCCGGCGGCACGCCCAACATCGTCGGCGACAGCATGGTGACCACCGACAAGATCGTGGGCCGCGACAAACTGATCTTCACCGGTTGCGACCCCTATTACAAGCTGTCGGACTTCTGGCCGACCGTGAGCTTCCCGAGCACGACGCGCTGCTATCCGTATGTGCCCTCTTCGGCTCACGCGGTAGGCGGCATCTTCATGAAGCAGAACGGAACCGAGCCCGAGTTCACGGGAGGCTCGGGGACCATCAACTGCACCGCCAACGGCACCTCGGGCAGCTACGCCTATCAGTCGCTGTGGGACGGGGACGGGTCGCCGGGCTCGGGCGCCTTCTCCGGGACCTGCAACGGGTTGCCGGGCTCCCCGGGGACGTCGAGGTTCACGTCCGCCGACGCGGCGCGGGTCGCGCCCCAGCCGACCCTCACCGCCGACGACTACGACGCGCTCAAACGGGCCGCTCAGGCGTCGGGCATCTACTGCTCCGGCCCGACCGCGTCCACGTGCACCGTCGCCGGGACTTCGGCCACCGCCCCCACGACGTGGCAGGACGGCGACATCGCTCCGGTGCTGAACAGCGGGACGCTCAATTTCGTCGCCTACTTCGACTTCTCCGGCGGAAGCGCGTCGGACAACCTGGTGAAGTGGAAGGCGAGCGTGCAGCCTGTGGGGACGACCGACGGCACCGCGTGCAGCAGCGACCCGACCAAGAACCGCAGCGTCATCATCGTGGTGCACAACGGCAGCATCGAGCTCGAGAACGGGGCCGTGATCGAAGGGGCGATCATCCTCGACGGCAGCGGCGCGCAGTTCAAGTACAACGGCAACCCGGTGATCGACGGGCCGATCATCGCCCCCAACGGGACGATCAATATGGGCGGCGGCCCGACCTTCCAGCTCGACAGCTGCTACGTGACCAACATGCAGTCGCTCTTGCTGCTCAAGGCCACCCCGGTGCACTGGAGCGAGATCGACCGCTGACCTACCCCGAGTCCATCTTCCCGCCCCGGCCCGGAGCTTCAGGCGGGCACCCAAGCGCGCCGTCCTCGAAAGACAGAGGTGTGATACCTCAAGTGTGAGCCGTGCAGGGACGATGCAACGTTTGACCGGTTCTGACAACGGTTGTTGAATCTGAGCGGCGCCGTCCCCTGTGGCGGGGGTGGATCGGGCTCGGGGAAAGGTCGGAAGGGGCCATGGCAGGAAGGGATATCGGGGAGTCCCTGCTGACGGTCGGCGAGGTCGCCAACCTGATGCGGGTGTCGAACATGACCGTCTACCGGCTGATCAAGTCCGGCCAGCTCGCCGCCGTGAGGGTCGGCAAGAACTACCGGATCCGTCGTCGCGACCTCGAGCGCTACCTCGAGGAGCGCGCGGTACGGGTGGAGGAGGACGAAGAGCGCTGATGGCCCTGACGCTGAGCGCCGGCCGGGTCGGGGTCGACATCGGCACCTCGGCGGTGCGGGTGGCCCAGGTGGGGCGGAGCCGCGGAGGCTACGTGCTGCAGCGCTTCGCCCAGGCCCCCGTGCCCTTCGGCGCCGTGAACGACGGTGAGGTGGCCGACCCCGATGGGGTCGCCGAAGCGCTGTCCCAGGCGTTCGCCCGGGCCCGGCTACGGACCCGCCGTGCCCACCTCGCGATCGCCAACCAACGTGTGGTCGTGCGCGTGGTCGACGTGCCCTGGCTCGACGACAAGGCGCTGCGCTCGTCGCTGCGCTACCAGGTGGCCGAGCACGTGCCGATGCCGCTCGACGACGCCGAGCTCGATCACCGCGTGCTCGAGGACTACGTCACCGAGGACGGCGAGCGCATGCTGCGCCTGCTGCTGATGGCCGGGGCGCGCGACATGATTACCGCCTTCGTGGAGGCGGCGGCCAAAGCCAAGGTGGAGACGCTGGGCGTCGACCTCGTGCCGCTGGCGGTGGCGCGCGCGGTGAGCCCGGTGGCGCGCGGCGAGCGCGGGCTCGGGGGCGCCGAAGCGGTGGTCGACGTGGGGGCCGGCGTCACGAGCATACTGATCCACCTCAACGGAGAGACCCGGTTCGTGCGCATCCTGCTGGTCGGCGGCGACGACGCGACCGCGGCGATAGCGGCCGGCCTCGACGTCGATCACGACGAGGCCGAGGCGCTCAAGCTCGACCTCGCGGCCGGCTCGGGCAGCCCCGAGGTGGAACGCATCGTCGAAGAGCGCGTCGGCGTGCTGGTGGACGAGATCCGGGGCTCCTTCGACTACTACGCCACCCAGGAGGACGCAACCGAGATCGCCTCGGTGGTGCTCACCGGGGGAGGGTCGCTGACCCCCGGCCTGCTGCCGCGCCTGCAGGCCACGCTCCCGGCCGAGATCACGCGCGGGGCGCCGCTGTCGGCGATGAACACCCGGCCCGCCCGCCTCACCGCCGAGCAGGTGGAGCTGCTCGAACCCGTGGCCGCCACCGCGGTGGGCACCGCCATGGGGGCACTCGGATGATGCGCCCGGCCGATCTGCTGCCGGCGGTCTACCGCCGGCGCCAACGACAGCGGCGATGGATCGCAGGGATCGTCGCCGGCGGGGTCGTGATTTTGATCCTGCTGATCGTGTGGTGGCTTGTGACCGCCGGTCAGGTGAGCGACAAGCAGCGCGAGCTCGACCAGGCCCGCGCCCGCAACGCCGCGCTGCGAGGCCAGGTGGCCAAGCTGCAGCGCTTCTCCACCCTGCAGGAGCAGGCCCAGCGCCGCCGCAGCGCCCTCGCCGCGGTCATGAAGGGTGACGTCGACTGGCCCGCGCTGCTGACCGAGATAGCCATGGTCGTGCCGCCGGAGGTTTCCCTCGACAGCTTCGACGCGTCGGCGGCCAACACCGAGTCGAGCCAGCCGGTAGACACCGAAACCAATCCCGTCCCGCTGGCCCGTGCCGCGCCCGCCGGCAGCATCACCTTCAACGGCACCTCGACGACGATGCCGGGCGTCGCCAAGTGGCTGTTGCGCCTTGCCGCGGCCAAGGGCTTCGACGCGGTCTACCTCAGCAGCGCCCAGAAGGGCACGTCGTCCTCGGGCGCCAACCAGGTCCAGTTCACCAACACCGCGCAGCTGGATGCCGGGCTGCTGAGCCACCGCTTCGAACAGAAGGGGACGCCGTGAGGGCCTACCTGCGCACGATCGTGGCGGTGGTGGTGACCGTCGTCGTGCTGGTCGTCGTGTTCCTGGTGCTCGTGCAGCCCAAGCGCAGCGAGCTGTCGCAGGTCGAGGTGCAGCTGGGCGACGAGCAGTCCCAGACGATCACCCTGCAGAGCGAGCTGCAGCGTTTGCGGGCCCTCGCCCAGCAGGCCCCCAAGCTGCGCACGCAGCTGCAGAAGGTGCGCCGTGCCGTGCCGCACCGTGACGACGTCGCCGACTTCATCTTCGACGTCCAGTCGGCGGCCGACGCGGCCGGGGTCGATTTCGTCTCGGTGCAGCCGGAGCTGCCGAGCGTGGCACCGGAGGACTCCTCGCTGGCCGAGGTCAAGGTTACGATCGGCGCAGGCGGCGACTACTTCTCGCTGCAGGATTTCGTGCGCCGGCTCTACGGTCTCGACCGCGCCCTGAGGATCGACGCGCTGACCTTCACCAAGTCGTCGTCGGCCGGGGGTACCTCGGGGTCGTCGTCCTCCGGACACGAGATCGATGCTCAGATGACCGCGCGCATCTTCTACGAAGCTCCTCCGGGCAGCACCGCCACCGCGGGGGCGGCGGCGACGCCCACCACCACACCGGCCCCCACGCCGAGCCCGTCCCCGACGTCCGGCCCGTAGGCGCACGATGGCGCATCGGGCCCGTCGGCCGGTCTTGCCGATGGCGGCCGTGCAGGTGGTGCTGGCGGTCGCGGGCGCCGTCGTCC
>CADDZG010000066.1 GCA_902812355.1 Actinomycetota bacterium
GCCTACTTGCGCTTCGCCCGTGCCCAGGGGGACGACGGCGACGCGGGGGCGGGGGCCGGCAAGGGGGTTTGATAGAGTGCGCGACCTGAACGAGGAGGTAGTTCCGATCCGTTCCCTCAGAACCCTTCGTCCCACCACCGCACCCGAGAAGCAGATCGTGATGCTGGCGCTGTGGCCCGGTCTCGTGGCTATCGTGGCGGCAGGTTCGCTGGGGGCGATCGCGGCATCCGCGGCGGCAGGCGCTTCGGCCGCGTTGGGGGTGGCGATCGTGGTGGCCAACTTCACCGCCGCCGGCCTGTCGGTGACGTGGGCGGCGCGCAGGTCCTTCTCCGCGTTCCAGGCCGTCGCGCTGGGAGGCCTTCTCGTTCGCATCGCGCTGGTACTCGCCACGCTCGCGCTGCTCGGCCGGCTGCCGTGGGTCGTGGAGCCGGCGCTCGTCTCCGCCCTGGTTCCGGCCCTGTTGCTGTACGTGGCCGCGGAGCACTACCTCGTGTTTCGGACCCGGCTGGGCCGGCCGTTGCCGATCCTCGACGGGTCCGTGTGGGGCGGGGTGCGCCGGTGAGCGCGCTCCTGGCTGCAGGCGGCTTCAACCCGCCGATCGACGAACAGTTCCGCTGGGCGCCGATATACCGGATCGATCTCGGGCCGATCCCGCTCAGCATCAACCGGCCGGTGGTCCTGCTGCTCTTCGGGACGGCTCTGGTGATGTTCGTGTTCTGGTTGGGGATGAGACGTCCCCAGCTGGTGCCGACCGGTCTGCAGAACGCGGTGGAAGCCGGGTTCGAGTTCGTTCGCAAGGAGATAATCGACCCGGTGATCGGGCCGGACGGCATCAAGTGGTGGCCCTATCTCACCGCGCTGTTCTGGTTCATATTCACCCTGAACATCTTCGAGGTCATACCTCTGATCAATTTCCCGGTGACCTTCCGGAGCTCGATCACGTGGCCGCTGGCCGGGCTCTCGCTGATCATCTTCGTGGCCGTCGGGTTCGTCACCAGCGGGCCCGTGCGCTACCTCAAGTCGGTCCTCTTTCCACCCGGCGCCCCCAAGCTGATCTATCCGCTGCTGGCAGTGATCGAGGCGGTATCGACCTTCTTCGTGCGCCCGTTCACCCTGTCGATCCGGTTGCTTGCCAACATGATCTCGGGGCACCTGATCCTGCTCGTGTTCTGGGCCGGCACCGCCTACCTGTTGCAGCAGGCGATCCACCACGCGCTGTCTCTGCTGGCGATCTTCAACGGCGTCTTCGCTCTCGTCGCCTTCGTGCTGTCGATAGTGCTGGTGGGGCTGGAGATCGTCATCGATGCCCTGCAGGCCTACGTGTTCACGATCCTGACCGCGGTCTACATCGCAGGCGCGATGGGCGAGGAGCACTAGGTGGGAACGTGCATACACATGTCATCTCCGGGTCGGACGACGAGGAAAGGAGTTAGGTAGAGATGGAACTGGTGGCGGCGGTCAACCTGCTGCTGGCCCAGGCGTCCTCCGGGCTCACGGGCTCGATCAGCGGGCTCGCTTACGGTCTGGCGGCGATCGGGCCGGGCGTGGGACTCGGCTACATATTCGGCAAGTCGATCGAGGCCATGGCGCGTCAGCCCGAAGCGGCGGGGCTCGTTCGTACCTACATGTTCCTGGGCTTCGCCATCGTCGAAGCGCTGGCGCTGCTCGGGTTCGTGGTCATCTTCATCGCCTGACAGGAGGCCGCCTTGCACCTCGTCGCAGCAACGCTGCTGGCAGCCGAACAGAGCGCCCCGAACCCGGTCCTGCCTGCGCTCAACGAGCTGATCTGGGGGACGCTGTCGTTCGCAATCCTGTTCTTCTTCCTGTGGCGCAAGGTCTTCCCCAACGTCCGCCAGGCCTTCGAGCAGCGCACCGAGCGGATACGAAGCGCCCTCGAAGAGGCCGAGGCGAACCGGGCGGAGGCCCAGCGGCTGCTGGACGACTACAAGGAAAGGTTGTCGGGGGCGCGTGAGGAGGCCCGGCGCATAGTGGAGGAGGCGCGCGAGGCGGCCGAGCACGCGCGGCGCGAGATCATCACCCGGGCCGAGCAGGACGCCCGCAACATCCTCGAGCGTGCCGAGCGCGAGATCGACGCACAGCGCAACCACGCCCTCGCCCAGCTGCGGCGCGAGGTCGGCGAGCTCGCGGTGGCGATCGCCGGCCGTATCGTGCACGAACAGCTGGACGGCGAACGCCATCTGCGCCTGGTCGACGATTACATAGACGAGCTCACGGCCGGCTCGAGCGACGGAGGCGCCGGTGCCGCTGGTTGACCCTGCGGTCGCCGAAGCGGTCGACGCCCCCCTGCGGGAGGCGGCCGCGGCCGGCCTCAGCGAGCGCGTGGCCGACGAGGTCCCGGCCCTGAGCCGGGCCGTGCTCGACGAACCGCGGCTGCGGGGCGCTCTGAGCGACGTGTTCGTGCCCGGCGACGCCAAGTCGGCCATGCTGCGCGACGTTGTCGGAGATCAGGTGCATCCCCAGACCTACGCGGTCTTCGATGCGCTGCTAGCCCGCCTGCCTCTGGTGCGCAACCTGCGCCGCAGCCTCGAGGACGCGTCGGTGCTGGCGGTGCTGGTCGATGCCGAGAGCCGGGGCCTGCTCGGCGAGGTCGAGGACGAGGCCTTCCGCCTCGCCCGGCTGCTGCGCAGCGAGCGCGACCTCCGCTACGCGTTGACCGACATCACGATCACCTCAGAGGCCAAGCACGCGCTAATCGACGACCTCCTCGGCGATAAGGCGACGCCCCAGACGGTCGCCCTGGTCAAGCTGATCGTCGATCAAGCGCGGCGCGAGGACATCTCCGAGCGCCTCTTCCAGCTCGCCGAGCTCGCTGCCGAGGCTCACGACCGCGTGCTGGCGGAGGTCCGGTGCGCGGTCGATCTCGACGACGACCGCCGGCGCCGCCTCGCCGCCGCCCTGAGCGAGGCCACCGGACGCCCGGTGGAGCTCAAGGTGGTGATCGACCCCTCGATCCTCGGCGGCGTCGTCGCCCGGGTCGGCGACGAGGTGATAGACGGCAGCGTGAAACGCAACCTACAACAGGCCCTCTATCGACTGACCAGGACCTAGATAGCCAAGGAGTCTTCAGGTGGCAGAGATAACCATCAAGCCGGAGGAGATCAGCGAGGCGCTGCACCGTTACGTCGACGAACTCGAGGTATCGGTCCAGCGCGAGGAGGTCGGACGGGTGGTCGAGGCGGGCGACGGGATCGCTCGGGTCGAGGGCATGCCGTCGACGATGGCGCTGGAGCTCCTCGAGTTCCCCGCCGGCGTACTCGGGATCGCCTTCAACCTCGACGCGCGCGAGATCGGCTGTGTGATCCTCGGCGACGAATCCGAGATCGAGGAAGGTACCGAGGTCAAGCACACCGGCCGGGTCCTGTCGGTACCGGTCGGCGACGGCTTCCTCGGACGGGTGATCGACCCGCTCGGCCGGCCGCTGGACGGGAAGGGCGACATCGAGGCCACCGAGACCCGGCCCCTCGAGATCCAGGCTCCCTCGGTGGTGCAGCGCCAGCCGGTCAAAGAGCCGCTGCAGACCGGCATCAAGGCGATCGACGCCATGACGCCGATCGGGCGCGGCCAGCGCCAGCTGATCATCGGCGACCGTCAAACCGGCAAGACCGCGATCGCGGTCGACACGATCATCAACCAGCGCGAGCTGTGGGGCACCGACAAGCAGGTCAAGTGCATCTACGTGGCGGTCGGGCAGAAGGCGTCCACGGTCGCCGAAGTCGTCGGTGCGCTGGAGGAAAACGGCGCGCTCGACTACACGGTGGTGGTCAACGCGCCGGCGGCTTACCCGTCGTCGTTCAAGTACATCGCCCCCTACGCCGGCTCGGCGCTGGGGCAGCACTGGATGTACAACGGCGAGCACGCGCTGATCGTGTTCGACGACCTCTCCAAGCAGGCCGAGGCCTACCGCGAGGTGTCGTTGCTGCTGCGCCGGCCGGCGGGGCGCGAGGCCTACCCCGGCGACGTCTTCTACCTCCACTCGCGGCTGCTGGAGCGCTGCGCCAAGCTGTCCGACGACCTCGGCGGCGGCTCACTCACCGGGCTCCCGATCGTCGAGACCAAGGGCGGCGACGTGTCGGCCTACATCCCGACCAACGTGATCTCGATTACCGACGGTCAGATCTACCTCGAGACCGACCTCTTCTACGCCGGGGTACGTCCGGCGATCAACGTCGGCATCTCGGTCAGCCGGGTCGGCGGCAACGCGCAGATCAAGGCGATGAAGGCGGTGGCCGGGCGCCTGCGCCTCGATTTGTCTCAGTACCGCGATCTCGAGGCTTTTGCGGAGTTCGGCTCCGAGCTCGACAAGGCCAGCCAGGAGCAGCTCGAGCGGGGCGAGCGCACGGTCGAGCTGCTCAAGCAGCCGCAGTACCAGCCGATGCCGGTAGAGCGCCAGGTGGTGTCGATCTGGGCCGTGACCCAGGGGCACATGGACGACGTCCCGGTCGAGGACATCTCGCGCTTCGAGCGCGAGTTCCTCGCCTTCGTGGAGGACAAGCACGGCGGGATCTACGAACACATCCGCGAGCACGGCGATCTGCCTGACCGCGTGCGTGAGGAGCTCGAGCAGGCGATCGGCGAGTTCCGCCGGCAGTTCAGTCCCAGCGGGGGGGCCGAGGGCGCGACGCTCGAGGGTGCCGACGTGCCGCTGTCCGAGGAGGAGCAGGAGCGGTTGCGTCGCTTCGAGCCGCCGTCGCCCGAGGAGGTCGCCGAGAAGGCCGGGCGCCCCGGCCGGGAGGCGGCGGGGAGCCCGTGAGCTTGCGCACCGAGGAGGCGTAGATGGGGGCGAAGCTCCGGACGATCCGGCGGCGGATCCGCTCGGTGCAGTCCACCAAGAAGATCACCTCCGCGATGGAGATGATCGCGGCATCCCAGATACGGCGTGCCCAGGACCGCATGGAGGCGGCCCGGCCGTACGCTGAGCAGATCACCCAGGCGATCCGGGACATCACCTCGCAGTCCGGCCGCGTCGAGCACCCGATGCTCGAGGTGCGCGACGACCCCCGGGCGGCGGCGGTGCTGGTGATCACCTCGGACCGCGGCCTCGCCGGTGCCTACAACGCCAACGTGCTGCGGGCCGCGGAGGAGCTCATGGGAACCCTGCAGTCGGAGGGCAAGGAGCCACACCTCTACGTGGTCGGACGCAAGGGCATCTCCTACTTCCGCTTCCGGGATCGTGACGTGTCGGCGAGCTGGGAGGGTTTCTCGGAGCGACCCGCGTACGAACATGCCAAGGCGGTCGCCGACGAGCTGATCGAGCGCTTCCGCGAGCGTGACGTGGACGAGATCCACGAGGTCTACACGCGCTTCGTGTCGACCCTCACGCAGCGCGCCACGGCACGGCGCATGGTCCCGGTGGAGCTCGAGGAGCGCGACGACGAGGGATCCGAGGGCCCGCGTGCCGGTTACCTGTTCGAGCCGGAGCCCGAAGAGATCCTGCGCTCGTTGATGCCCCGCTTCGTCGAGGCGCGTATCTTCGCGTCGATGCTCGAGTCGGCGGCATCCGAGCACGCGGCGCGGCGCCAGGCGATGAGCGCGGCGACCGAGAACGCCGAGGACCTGATCAAGACCCTGACGCGCGAGGCGAACCAGATACGTCAGGCCGAGATCACGACCGAGATCATGGAGATCGTGGGCGCAGCCGAGGCCCTTACCGAGGGACAGGAGTGACGATGCCGGACCAGAGCAAGGAGCAGCTAGAGCAGCGCGTGGAGGAGCTCGAGCGCAAGCTCGAGGAGGAGAAGGGCGGCCACACCCGGGAGCGCTCGTCGGGCGACGGACGGGTGCAGAGCCTGGGGCGCGTCGTGCGGGTGATCGGGCCGGTCGTCGACGCCGAGTTCCCGCCCGACGAGCTTCCCGAGATCAAGGGCGCCCTGCACATCGAGCGCACGCTCGACGGTCAGACCGACACGATCACCTGCGAGGTCGCCCAGCACATTGGCAACAACACCGTACGGGCGATCGCCATGAAGCCGACCGACGGGCTCGTGCGGGGGGCCGAGGTGCGATCCACCGGGCGGCCGATCGAGGTGCCGGTGGGCGACGCGATCCTGGGCCACGTCTTCAACGTGCTCGGTGAGCCGATCGACACCGACTCGATAGACGCGGAGGAATACTGGCCCATCCACCGCGACCCGCCCCCGTTCGACGAGCTCGAGCCCAAGACGCAGATGTTCGAGACCGGCATCAAGGTGATAGACCTGCTCGAGCCCTACGTGCAGGGCGGCAAGATCGGGATGTTCGGCGGTGCCGGGGTGGGCAAGACCGTGATCATCCAGGAGATGATCTACCGGGTCGCCGAGCAGCACGGCGGCGTGTCGGTGTTCGCCGGGGTCGGGGAGCGCACCCGCGAGGGCAACGACCTCGTACTGGAGATGACCGAGACCGGCGTGCTGCCCAAGACCGTGCTCGTGTTCGGCCAGATGGACGAGCCGCCCGGTGTGCGACTGCGGGTCGGCCTCACCGCGTTGACGATGGCCGAGTACTTCCGCGACGTCCAGAAGCAGGACGTGCTGCTGTTCATCGACAACATCTTCCGCTTCGTGCAAGCCGGCTCGGAGGTATCCACGCTGCTCGGACGCATGCCCTCGGCGGTCGGTTACCAGCCGACGCTGGCCGACGAGATGGGCGAGCTGCAGGAACGGATCACCTCGACGCGCGGCCGTTCGATCACCTCGCTGCAGGCGATCTACGTGCCCGCCGACGACATCACCGACCCGGCCCCCCACACCGCGTTCGCCCACCTCGATGCCACCACCGTGCTGTCGCGCGACATCGCCCAGCGAGGGATCTACCCGGCGGTGGACCCGCTCGACTCGACGTCGCGCATCCTCGATGCCCGCTACATCGGCGACGAGCACTACGAAGTGGCGCGTTCGGTGCAGCAGATCCTGCAGCGCTACAAGGACCTCCAGGACATCATCGCGATCCTCGGGGTCGACGAGCTGTCGGAGGAGGACAAGATCACCGTCAACCGCGCCCGCAAGATCGAGCGCTTCCTGTCCCAGCCGTTCTTCGTCGCTGAGCAGTTCACCGGCATCGAAGGGCGCTACGTAGAGCTCGAAGAGACGATCGCGTCGTTCAAGGGGATCGCCGAGGGGGAGTACGACGAGCTGCCCGAGCAGGCCTTCTTCATGGTCGGCGGCATCGAGGAGGCCGAGAAGGCGGCGCGCGGACGCGGCGAGGGCCGTCCCCAGGCGGCTGCGGGCGGGCCCGGGGGGGCCCAGGCCGCCGGCGAGCAGGCGGCCGGCGAGGAGGGTCCCGGGGAGGAGGCGGAGACCGAGGAGCAAGAGGCGGTTGCAGAGGACGAGGAGCGGGCCACCGCAGGCTTCGCCGCCCCCGCGGCGGGCGAAGGGGAGCGGGGATGACGCGGGCCACCTCGGACCGGAGGACGCGGCATGGCTGACGTCGCCGAGCACAAGGTCGCCGTCCACCTCGTGACCCCCGAGCGCGAGCTGTACTCGGGCGAGGTGGACCTGCTGATCGCCCGCACGACCGAGGGCGACGTCGGCATCATGGCCAACCACGCGCCGCTGCTGGCCGCCCTGGCGATCGGCCCCCTCACGCTCGTCGACGGCGGGGACCGCCGGCGCGCGGCGATCGACGGGGGCTTCCTGCATGTCAAGGGCAATCGGGCCGACGTGCTCGCCGAGTTCGCCGAGCTCGAGTCCGAGATCGACCTCGCAGCCGCCGAACGCCGCGCCGAGAGGTACCGGAGCAAGGCCGAGGCGGGCGATGCCGCGGCCCAGGCGGAGCTCGCCAAGGCCGTGGTCCGCATCGACCTCGCGAAGCGGTGACGGCGGCGGCGGGGCGGTAGTGGCCGCCGGGGTCCGGGCCTCCGAGAGCGGCCCCAGGTTCGACGGTCCTCTGCCCCCGGGTCCCGACGCGCCGTCGTGGCACCCGGGCGAGGTGCTGCCCGTGCTCGTGCTCGCCTTCTTCACCACGGCGATAGCCACGGGGCTCACCGGGCTCGCCCTGCACGGCAAGGTGCTGGCGATCGTCGGGGGCATCGAGTCCGAGGTCCTGCTCGCCGCCGCGGTCACCTTCTGGCTGGTCGTCGTCCGCCCGGGGTCGCTGTTCCGGGTGCGCCTGTTCCCCCGCCTGCGCGACGTCGGCTGGGGCGTGCTGGCGGGGGTCGTGATCTGGCTGGTCGGCAGCCTGCTCGTGTCCTACCTCGTGACCGTGGTGGTGAGCGTGGTCACCCACCATCCGGTGCGCTCCCCGCGCCAGCTTCCCAGCGGACTCGACCTCCAGCTGCTCGTGATCGCGGGGGTGTTCGTGGTGCTGGCGGCGGTGGCCGAGGAACTGTTCTTCCGCGGCATGCTCTTCCGCTCCCTGCGCCATCGCATGGGCTTCTGGGCCTCGGGGGCGATCTCGTCGGCCGCCTTCGGGGCGTTGCACCTGATCGGGGCGCTCGGCACGACCACGCCGACCGGCTGGTACGTGCTCGCCGCAACGATGTTCTTCGTCGGTTTCGGGCTCGCGGCGGTCTACGAGTGGCGCGGCAACCTCGCCGCCGACATCGCCGGCCACGCCACCTTCAACCTCATCTCGCTGATCCTGATCGGGCTGCTGCGCTGACCCCACCCCCGGGCCGCCTGCCGGTAAGGTTTCCCCCGACGACTTCCATGTGAGCCCGGGAGCGAGGGTGGCATACGCGGTCAGGGACAGGCTGGTGCCGGACGAGCCGGTCACCTCGCTGGACGAATACCTGAGCAGGGGCGGGGGCCGGGCGCTGGCCAAGGCGCTGACGCTGCCGCCCGAGGAGATCATCGGCGCGGTCAAAGAGTCCGGCCTGAGGGGCCGTGGCGGCGCCGGTTTCCCGACGGCCCTCAAGTGGCAGGGACTGCGGTCGGCCCCCGGAATCAAGTATCTGTGCGTCAACTTCGCCGAGGGCGAGCCTTCGACCTACAAGGATCGTTGGCTGGTCCGCCACAACCCGTACCAGCTCCTCGAGGGTGTGGCGATCGCCGCCTACGCGGTCGGGGTGGTGGCGGTCTACATCGCGGTCAAGGAGATATTCACGCGCGAGATAGCCAACATCCGGCGCGCCCTGGCGGAGATGACCGAGGCGGACATGCTCGGCTACATCCCGATCAACGTCGTGCTCGGTCCCGACTCCTACCTGTTCGGCGAGGAGAAGGCGCTGCTCGAGGTCGTCGAGGGCAAGGAGCCGGCGCCCCGGATCCTCCCCCCGTACCAGCAAGGCCTCTTCTTCACCCCCCATTCGGACAACCCGACGCTGGTGAACAACGTCGAGACGATGTTCAACATCCCCCTGATCGTGCGCTACGGCCCCCAGTGGTGGCGTTCGGTCGGCCCCGAGCGCAGCCCGGGGACGATGGTGTTCACGCTGTGCGGGGACGTGCAGCGTCCCGGCATGTACGAGCTACCGCTGGGCACGCCGCTGCGCGACCTCCTCTATACCTACGGAGGCGGGCCGCGCGAGGGGCGCAGCATCAAGTGCGTGGTGTCGGGGTGCTCGATGCCGGTGATCACTCCCGACATGTTCGACACCCCGCTGGACTTCGACTCGATGGCCAAGGCGGGGACGGGGCTCGGTTCCGCGGCCTACAGCGTGTGGGACGACACGACCTGCATCGTGCAGCTCGCGTACCGCTTCAGCCGCTTCCTGCACGTCGAGTCCTGCGATCAGTGCAACGCCTGCAAGCTGCACAGCCAGGAGATCACCAACCTGCTGTGGAAGATCGAGACCGGCCGCGGCACCGACGACGACGTCGCCGACATCGTCGACCGGACGCTGTGGGTGACCGATGCCAACCGCTGCTTTTTGCCGCAGGCCGAGTCGGCGCTCACGCGTTCGTTCGTGGTGTCGTTCCTGGACGAGTTCGCCGAGCACCTGGCGGCCGGCGGCTGCCCGAGGCCGCGCCCGGTGATGGTGCCCAAGATCATCGATTTCGACGAGGCCACCGGCACCTTCACCTACGACGCCAAGCTGCAGCGCAAGCTGCCGAACTGGACCTACGCCCCCGAGCCGGTCGAGGGGCCCCTCTTCTACTCGTCGTTCTGATCGCCAGCGGACGCCTCGGTGCCGCGGATCGCGGCCACCACCGCCGAGTAGTCGAGGCTCCCGTAGCCCCTTGCCTCGGCGACCGACAGCCACGCCCGGGCCATGCGCACCAGCTTGAGGTCGAGCCCGGCGCGCTCGGCCGCTGCGGCGACGAGCTCGAGGTCCTTGCGCGCCAGCTCGAGCTTGAAGTTGGGCGGGTAGACACCCGTGGTTATGCGATCCCGCTTGGACGCTGCGGTGGCGCCGATTGGCGAGTCCACCAGCACGTCGAACATCACCTTTTCGTCGAGTCCGAGGGCGCGCCCGAGCGCCAGCGCCTCGCCGAGTCCGGCCATGAGCACGCCGAGGGTCGAGTTGGTCACCAGCTTCATCGCGGCCCCGGCCCCGCGCCCGCCGACGTGGATCGGCTCGCCCAGCACCGACAGCAGCTCCCGGTGCGCGGCGAAGGCTTCGTCGGTCGCTCCCACGAAGATCCGCAGGCGGCCCTGTTGAGCCTGAGGCACGCTGCCCAGCACCGGGGCGTCGATCACCTCGACGCCGGGAGGTACGCGCGTGGCGATGTCCATCACCGCGTCGACCCCAATCGTCGACATCTCGATCAGGGTGGCGCCGTGCGCCATACCGCCGGCGGCGCCGCCGTCCCCGAAGAGGACCGCGCGCACCGCGTCGGCGTCGCGCAGCATCGTGATGATCACCTCGCGCCCGGCGGCCGCACCGTGCGGCGTGGTCGCGACCGTGGCGTCGTGGGCGAAGGGCTCGGCCCTCGCGGGGGAGCGGTTCCACACCGCGACGTCGTGTCCGGCGTCGATCAGGCGACGGGCCATGGCCGATCCCATGAGCCCGAGGCCCAGGAAGCCGATCGTGGCCATGTGGGCGTTCCTCCTTGGCCGTCGTCGTGCTACGCGCGCGACGTTACCCGCACGGCGCGGACGCTCACCCCGTTCACGAGCAGGCTACGCCGCCCTCCTCGGCGTCGTGCTCGAACAGGGTGGGGTGGGTGG
>CADDZG010000067.1 GCA_902812355.1 Actinomycetota bacterium
TCCGCTTACTACAGAGCCACCTCACGGCCCCCGGAACCCTCCGGCTGGCACGCCGGGCACCAGTAGACGATCCGCTCCCCGAGCGCAGTCCCCCGCCACGCGATCGGCGTGCCGCAGCGAAAGCAGGGGCGCCCGGGGCGTCCGTAGACCCAGCGGCGGCGGCCGGGGCGGTCGTCGCCGGTGGTCACCTGCCGTCCGGTGGTCCGGTTGGCCTCGATGAGGCGCTTGGCGATCGCCACCACCGCGTCGGCATCGCAGCGCCCCACCGGGGTGTCGGGATGGACGCCGGCGACGAAACACACCTCCGAGCGGTAGACGTTGCCGAGCCCTGCCATCACCCTCTGGTCCACCAAAGCTTCGGAGATCGGCCGTCCCGGATCGGCCCGCAACCGGCGCACCGCCTCGGCCACCTCGGTCGCGGATCCGAGCAGGTCGGGTCCGAGATGCCCCACGACCTCCCCCTCGCGACGCGTCGGCACGAGCTCGACGACGCCCAGCGAGAAGCCCACGGTCTCGTGTTCCGAGGTGGCGAGGATCGCCCGGGCCTGGAAGCCGGGGCGGCGCCAGCGCTCGCCCACCCGGTAGACGTGCCACGCCCCCTCCATCTTGAGGTGCGTGTGCAGCGTGACGCCGCCCTCGAACCGGTGCAGCAGGTGCTTGCCGCGCGCCGCGACCTCCAGCACCCGTCGACCCCCGAGGTCGGCGGTGGCGAAACGGGGCACGCGCAGCTCGGCGCGTTCGAGCACCCGGCCCCCGAGCACCTCGTGCAGGCGGGCCGCGCTGACCGCCACCGTGTCCCCCTCAGGCATGCACCGGCCCCGTCATGCAACGAGCCCGGGGATCGACTCGCGCTCTGCTTGACTGCGTTGTTTCTTGGATCGCCCCGATACACGCGTGATGCAACGATCCCGGGGATCGACTCGCGCCCTGCTTGACTGCGTTGTTTCTTGGATCGCCCCGATACACGCGTGATGCAACGATCCCGGGGATCGACCCCGCGCCTGGTACTTCGGCCCGGATCGCCGGGACGGCGCCCGCCGGCATCCTCTCGGTGGTTCCACCGCGCCATCCTCCCGCGGCGGCACGGGCGCCGACCCCACCGGACCTCCGCCGAGCGATGAGAGCCGGCGGCGGTGGCGGTCATAGACGAAGTGCGCGGACCCCGGGGGACCGTCACCTTCACCATCACCGGGCCGATCGCGCCCGGCGATCTTCCCGGGCTGTGCCGACGCGTCTCCGACGCGCTCGCCGACGCTGATGGCGGCGAGGCGCTGTGCGACGTGGCCACGGTACCGGCGGACGTGATCACCGTGGATGCCCTCGCCCGTCTCCAGCTTGCGGCACGCCGCCACGGCTGCCGCATACGCCTGCGCAACGCGTCCGCCGAGCTGCTCGACCTCGTCACCTTCCTCGGCCTCGGCGACATCCTCACCGCGTGAGGGTGGCGGGATCAGTCCGAAAGGCGCGGGGGCAGACCGAACAGCGGGAACAACCTGTCGGCCGCCAAAAAGAAGGTGAAGCCCGCGATGCGGCCGTCACGCAGTTCGATGACCTGCAGCGCCCAGGGATCGTAGCCCCCACCCACCGCCGGCTTGTACTGCCCGAAGGCGGGTGCGCCGTTGGCCGTGCCTGCGGGCAGCACGCGCGAGCCGCGACAACCGATCCCGGGGCCGAACCACCACCCGAAGATGTGGTCGCGTCCCGACAGCCACAGCTCGTAGGGCGGCATCGATTGGATCGCATCTTCCCTTATCAGGGCGGTCAGGGCCTCGATGTCGTAGCGCTGGAAAGCGTCCACGTAGCGGCGCAGGAGCTCGCGGTCGGCGTCGCTCAGGTCCGCCGGCGGGGCCTCGCCTGGATCGACCTCCCGGAGCGTGGCGCGGGCCCTCTGCAGCGCGCTGTTGACGGAGGCGACGCTCGATCCGAGCAGCTCGGCGGCCTCGGCCGCCTGCCACCGCAGGACCTCGCACAGGATCAGCACCGCCCGCTGCCGCGGCGGGAGGTGGTGCAGGGCGGCGACGAAGGCGAGCCGTATCGAATCCCGAGCCGCGGCAACCTCGGCAGGATCGCCGTCTTCGAGCACCAGGGCGTCGGGGATCGGCTCGAGCCAGGTGGCCTCGGGCAGGATGTCCCCGATCGGACCATCGGGCGGGCGCGCTGGCCCGAGGTCCATGGGGCGTACCCGGCGTTCGTTGCTGCCGAGGCGGTCCAGGCACACGTTGGTGGCGATCCGGTAGAGCCACGCGCGCAGGCTCGAGCGCCCCTCGAAGCGGTCGAGGCTGCGCCACGCCCTCAGCATCGTGTCCTGCACCGCGTCCTCGGCCTCGAAGGGGGATCCGAGCATGCGGTAGCAGTAGGCGGTGAGCTCCCGGCGATGGAGCTCGAGATCGGCGGGCGATGCGGTCGTGGGCGCGGCGTGGTCCATCGCCGCATCCTACGTTGGCGGTCGCGCCGGAGGAAGACCCCGGACGCAGGAGTCGCGGGGGCGGGAGGGGCGGCGGGTCCCGTCGATGCCCGCCGCCCCTCCGGGGGTGGTGGAGTTAGCCGAACTGACCTTCCTCGGTGGACCCGGCGAAGGCGAGCGTCGAGGAGTCCTTGGCCACCGTCGTGGCCACGCGGTCGAAATAGCCGACCCCGACCTCGCGCTGGTGACGGGTCGCGGTGTAGCCGTCGGCTTCGAGCTCGAACTCCTTCTGCTGCAGGCGCACATAGGCGGTCATGCCCTCGCGGGCGTAGCCGTGCGCGAGCTCGAACATCTCGGCTGCGACCGCATGGAAGCCGGCGAGCGTGATGAACTGGAAGCGGTACCCCATCGCCGCCAGCTCCTTCTGGAACTTGGCGATCGTGTCGTCGTCGAGGTGCTTGCGCCAGTTAAACGACGGCGAGCAGTTGTAGGTCAGCAGCTTGCCGGGGAAGCGCTCGTGGATCGCCTCGGCGAAGGCCCTCGCCTCATCGAGGTCCGGGGTCGAGGTCTCCATCCACAGCATGTCGGCGTAGGGGGCGTAGGCGAGGCCCCGTGCGATCGCCGCGTCCATCCCGTTGCGGACTCGGAAGAAGCCCTCAGCGGTGCGCTCGCCGGTGACGAAGGCGCGATCGGCCGGGTCGACGTCGGTGGTCAACAGCGTCGCCCCGAGCGAGTCGGTGCGGGCGACGAGCACGGTCGGCACGCCGCACACGTCGGCGGCGAGGCGGGCGGCGACCAGCTTTCGCTGGAACTCGGCCGTCGGCACGAGGACCTTGCCGCCGAGGTGGCCGCACTTCTTGGCCGATGCCAGCTGGTCCTCGTAGTGGACCGCGGCCACTCCGGCCTCGATCATCGCCCGCATGATCTCGAAGGCGTTGAGGTCGCCGCCGAAGCCGGCCTCGGCGTCGGCCACGATCGGCACCACCCACTCGCGGTCGTGCCGGCCCTCGGCCCACTCGATCTGGTCGGCGCGCTGCAGCGCCTTGTTGATGCGCCGGGCGAGCGCGGGTGCCGAGTTCGACGGGTAGAGGCTCTGGTCCGGATAGGTCTCCTGGGCAAGGTTGTTGTCCCCGGCGACCTGCCAACCCGAGAGGTAGATCGCCTCGAGCCCGGCCTTGACCATCTGCACCGCCTGGTTGCCGGTGACCGCGCCGAGGGCGGGCACGTAGTCACGCTCCTGAAGCAGCTGCCACAGGCGCTCGGCCCCCCGGCGCGCCAGGGTGTACTCGGGCTGGAACGACCCCCGCAACCGGATCACGTCCTCGGCGCTGTAGGGACGCTCCACCCCCTCCCACCGGGGCCCCGCCCACTCCTGCTCGAGGACCCGTGCCTCGTGGCGGATTACCTCGTCGACGTCCATCGGCGCCACTCCTCTCGCCGCTCCGGCACCCCGCTTGGGTGGAAGTTCTGGAATTATTGCAGGTTCATGCCCGGCGTCTTAGCCCTCACACCGTGTAAGAATCGCTAAACTTACTGAAATGGCCGAGAGTCGCGGAAGTTCGAGGTTCGACCCTCTCGTGTTCGGCCGCCGCCTGCGCCACGTGCGCACGGCCCGGGGTCTGACCCTCGAACAGGTGGCCGCGCGCGTCGGCAAGCACGCCCCCTATCTGTCCCAGTTGGAGAACGGCCGGCGGGAGCCGACCCTGAGCGTGGTCGATGCCCTCGCCCGGGCCCTGGGCGTGTCCTCGGACGAGCTCCTGTCCCCCGAGCCTCCGACCCGCCGGGCGGCGCTGGAGATCGCGGTCGAGCGCGCCCAGCGTGACCCCTTGTGGCGCCAGCAGCTCCGCCTCCCGCCGCTGCACGTCACCAAGGCCCTGCCCACCCAGGTGCTCGAGATCGTGCTGCGCCTCTACGACGAGGCGCGCCGCGGCGGGGGCCTGCGCGGCGAGACCCCCGAGGCGGCGCGCAAGGCCAACTCGGCTCTACGCCGCTACATGCGCGAGGCCGACAACTACTTCGGGGACATAGAGGCGCTGGCGGCGCGGGCGCTGGCGGCGGCCGGCTACGACGGAGAGGGCCCGGTGTCCCGCCCGGTGGTGTGGGACCTCGCCCGCCATCTCGGCTTCACCGTGCATCCCGTGGCCGACCTGCCGGATTCGACGCGCTCGGTCACCGACCTGCGTCACCACCGCATCTACATCCCCCAGCGGGACCGGCTCGGAACGCGGCTCGCTCATACCGTGGTGGTACAGACCCTCGGTCACTTCGCCCTCGGGCACGAGGATCCGCGCGACTTCGCCGAGTTCCTCAGGCAACGGGTCGAGGCCAACTACTTCGCCGGGGCGGTGCTGATACCCGAGAGCGCCGCGGTGCCGCTGCTGCAGACCGCCAAGCGCGACGGCGATCTGTCGGTCGGAGACCTCGAGGAACGCTTCAACGTGTCCCACGAGATGGCCGCCCACCGCTTCACCAATCTCGCCACCCGCCACCTCGGCATCCCGGTCCACTTCGTGCGCTCCGACGGCGAGGGCGTGATCTGGAAGGCCTACGAGAACGACGGGATCCCTTTCCCCCAGGACGCAGACGGGGCAATCGAGGGCCAGCTGTTGTGCCGCAGGTGGGGGCCGCGCCGCGCCTTCCGCTCGGAGCACAAGTTCGCGGTGCACCACCAGTTCACCGAGACCCCGGCGGGCACCTTCTGGGACGCCACCACGATCGAGGCGACGCGCGAGCCCCTGCATGCCATCGCGGTGGGGTGCCGCGAGCGCGACGCGCGGTTCTTCAGGGGTGGCGGAGTCGACGAGCGGGTCACCTCGCGCTGCCCCGACGGCCCCTGCTGCCGCCGTCCTCCGGCGGACATGACCCGGCGCTGGGCGGGACTGTCGTGGCCGTCGCCCCGGCCCAACTCCCACGTGCTCGCAGCCCTTCCGGCGGGCACCTTCCCCGGCGTGGACCTCGCCGAGGTCTACGAGTTCCTCGACCGCCACGCCCCCGCCGGTACCTGAGGGCGGTCCTTCACGGGGCGGACGGCTCGGGCACCGTCGCCGGAGCGCCGCCGGTCCCACCCTCGGCCCGGGCCCTGTCGACGTTGGTGGCCGCGACCAGCACGAAGCCGAGCACGAACAACGCGATCAGCGACAGGATCGCCTGGCGGAAGGAACCGGTGGCGTTGACCACGAGGGTGAACAGCAACGGGGCGATCCACGACGTGCCCCGGTCGCACACCTCGTAGAAGCCGAAGAAGGTCGCCTCCCGCCCGCGCGGCACCATCTGCGAGTACAGCGAGCGGGCCAGCGCCTGCGACCCACCGAGCACCAGCGCGATCACCACCCCCATTGCAACCGCCTCGGTCTTGGTGTGCAGCGCAGCGTAGGCGTAGACGATCACCAGGCACCACACCACCAGCGCGGCCAGCACCGCGTTCTTGGTCCCGATGTGCGCCGCCACGCGTGCGAACAGCAAAGACCCGACCACGGCGATGAACTGGATCAGCAGTATCAGCGAGAACAGAAAAGGAGCGGCGGCAGACGCGTTCGAAGCGAAAAGCTCGTGGGTTATGTAGGTGGACGACAGAGCGATCACCGCCGAGATCGCGTCCGAGAAGAACAGGTAGCCGAGGAGGTAGCGAGTGGTGTGGGGACGGTTGCGCAGCTCGGCCACCGTCGCGCGCAGCTCGGCCAGCCCCATACCGACCCGGCCGGGGCCAGGTCGCGCCGCTCCCCGCTCGCGTATCCGGGCAATCGCCACGGCGCCGAAGACCGCCCACCACAGCGCTGCGGTCACGTAGCAGGCACGCACCGCGGTGGTTTCGCCGATACCGAGCGCGCCGTGCAGCCGCAACGTCACGAGGTTCAGAGCCAGCAGCAACCCCGCTCCGAGGTAACCGACCGCGTAGCCGCGGCTCGACACGCGGTCGCGCTCGCCGGCAGAGGAGATCTGCGGCAGGAATGCGTTGTAGACGACATCGGTGGCCCCGAAGACGACGTTACCGGCGAGAAAGAGGACGCCCGCGTAGAGCCACGCCGAGCCCCCGGTGGTAGCCAGCAGGGCGGTGATCACCGAACCTGCCCCGCAGGTCAGCATCAGCAGCCTGCGCTTGGCGTTCAACGCGTCCGCAGCTGCTCCGAGGGCCGGCAGGGTGACGACCTGCAGCAGCGCGGCGACGGCGATCACAAGCGACGGGTAGGCGTCGGGGTGCAGGTGCCAGCCCAGCACCGAGAACAGCGTGCCCCCGGCACCTGCAGCGTTGCCGGCCAGCGCCAGCAACCACGGTCCGATCAGCACGGTGCCAACGGTCGTGACCCATGCGTGGTTGGCCCACGAGTACAGGGCCCACGCCGACAGCTCCCGCCGGTCGTCGATCGGCGCGGCGTGCGGGCGCCGGCCGCTATCCCGCCCCATGATCCCGATAGTGCCTCGCCGCGGGCGTTGCGCGCCGCACTCAGGGCCTGCGCGCGTGACCGACCCCGGGCACAGCCGGACCACGCCCCTTGCCGGCGCCGCTCGGGCGCCTCAGGCGGACCGGGTCGCGGGGAACGGCCGACGTCGGCGGCCGCTCACGGCTGGTAGGTGACGACCCTCCCCCATACGCTCTTGGTCCCCCAGATCCCCTGCCGCAGGCACTCGAGCTGCACGATCTGGCTGTGGTCCACGAAGAGGTTGACCTCGGGCCCGTAGTTCTTGACGTACCAGTCGAACACGGCGGGATCGGCGGCCTCGAACATCACGTGCTCGAGGCCGAGCGCGGACACGAACTCCGAGGGCACGTCCGTGCGCCAGGTGCGCACCTCCTCGGTGATGCCCTCGGATTCGATCATGATCATGTAAGCACCGGCTTCGAGACAGCGCCGAGCCATGTGGATCGCCCATCCGACGTCGCGCGTGCCTTCCTGTTCGAGCTCCTCGGGCGTGCTCGCGCCACCCGCACCGAACTGGATCCCGACCTCGGGCTTGGCCTTGAGCCCCGCCTTGCCCACCTCCTCGGTGAGACGCACGAAGTCGTCCACCGGCAGGGTCACGAAGCCGCTAGAGACTTCGATGATGTCGAAGCCGAGGTCCTTGCACTCCTTGATGTAGGCGGCCACGGCATCCGGGCCCTGGGTGACGACGTACTCGATGAAGCCACCGGTGGACACCATGACGTCGTGCTCGTGGCACAGGTCGATGATGCGGCGCACCGCCGAACGCGGCATCAAGGTGAACGAGCCCCCGGCGAACTTGAGTATGTCGGCGTACTCACCCATCGTGGTCAGGACGTCGCTCAGGTAGTTCTCGCCCATGACGCTGTAGTAGGGGCCGCGGATCTCGGTGAGCCCACGGCTCCGGGGCTTCGCCGGACGGGTGTTGTAGCGCAGGAAACCGAAGGCCCGCTCGTCCCGGGCGTCGGCGCTCATAGCTATCCCTCCTTCCAGGGAGCCCTGACCGCGGCCAGCGGCTCCATGAGCCCTTTTAGCGAATCACTGTGCTGCAGGTCCTCGACGGCGTGGATGATCGCGGTGCGGGTGCTCTCGTCGGCGAAAGGCTCGGCGAGCGTGTTGAACTTGTCGACCACCGTTTCCCAGCGAGCCGGCCGGCTGTGGAAGCCCTCGTAGTCATCCTTGTCCCGCTCCAGCACCCGCCCGTCGCGCAGGTGGATGCGTAGCCGCGCGCAATGCTCGGCGGGGAAACGTCCGCTGAGCTCGTCGTCGGGGCGCACCTCGACGCGGCGCAGCAGCGACTGCACGTCGGCGGCGGCGATCCGTTCCGGCGTGTACTGGGCAGGGGTGACCTCGCCGTCGAGCAACGCCACCGCCACCATGTAGGGAAGGGAGTGGTCGGCCTCCTCCTTGGTGCGTACCGAGGTCTTCTCCCCTTCCTCACCCCCGCCGATGATGTCGTAGGCGACCTGGAACACGTCGACCTCGACGCGCTCGATGTCATCGCCCGACAGGCCCTCCTGCTGCTTGAGCTCGACGGCGGCTTCGAGGGCCGACTGCGAATGGAACTCGGCGTTGAAACGCTTGATCGACGTCCGGGTCACCGCATCGAGGCCCTCCGCGCCCCAGTCGATCTCGAAGCGGCCGGCGATCGCGTCCATGAACCCCTTGTTGCCCTCGAAGACCTCTTCCGGGCCCGTGATGCCCCTCGACGCGAGGAAGGCCGCGTGGGTGGCGGCGAAGGCAGTGAAGGGGAAGGCCAGGCCCTTCCAGTTGGACAGGGAACCCGTGCGCGTCACCCTAAGAGCGTTGAGGGCGGTCCCGGCGATCGCCAGGGCGTTGGCGGTCTCGGTCTCGCCGAGGCCGAGGGCGCGTGATACACCGGCGGCGACGCTATAGGCACCTTGGGTGGTGTGATCGAAGCCGTGCTTGCGCACCGGGGCCACGTCCGAGAGCCGGCACTGCACTTGATAGGCGACCGCGATGGCGGTCAACGCGGTCGGGCCGTCGGCCCCGGCGTACTCGGCCGCCGCGAGCACCGCAGCGATGTTGTCGCTGGGATGGCACGTCTCGCCCGGCGCGAGGTAGGAGTCGTTGAAATCGAGGTAGCGCACCAGCGCGCCGTTGAACAACGCGGCGAGATCGGGAGCGGTCGCTCCCCCGCTGATCAGGGAGCAGCGGGGGTGCCCTCCGAAGTCCTCGAGCTGACGGTGGAGCGCGGCGATGGGCGGCCCACCCAGCGCTCCCACCGCGCACCCCAGCGAATCCAACAGGCGGACGCGCAGGGCATCGGCGGCAGCCGCCGGGACGTCGTCCCAGCGGCTGCCGACGACGAAGCGGGCGAGCTCGCGTACCAGTGACAAACGGCTACCTCCAGAGGGCCACGCAGGGCCCCCTCCAGGGTCGCACACGGGGCGGCCAGGGCCCGACGGCCCCAGCCGGGTGCCGTCGCCGCTGCCTGCAGCAACCTCGCGTCGGCGACGCTCCGCCGGGCCGGAGGCCGTGACCTCACGGCTGGAAGCAGCTCCGGTCACAACCACGAGGCGGTACCCCGGGGACTACCCCCACGGACCGCCGGCGCTCAGGACGTCTCGGCGGCTCCTCGTTCCAGCTTGGTGTGCCAACGGCTACCCATGCCCCCTCCGAGCACGCCGCCGAGGAACATCGCCACGAGCGTAGCGATGCCCAGCCCCACGCCCCAGCTGCGCGCGGTCGCCGACGTCGCCGTGTGGCGGAGGTTGGCCGCGTTGAACGGCAGGTTGAGGTTGCCGAAGTCGATCTGGTTGGCGCCCAAGGCGTAGACGATTGCCCCGATCACGATACCGATCAGTATCGCCACCAGGGGGACGAGGAAGCCGTTGACGGCTCCGAGCCCGCGCGCCATGCGCCCGGCCGCGTAGCCTCCCCACAGGTATGCGAGGAACTGTGCGATCACGAGCCCGATGCCTCCACCGATTCCGGCGTGCACCAGGTCGCCCCGGCTGACGGCGTTGTTGCCGCTGATGGCGGCGAGGATCCCGGCGACGATCGCCACCAGGATCACCGCAGCCCCGAAGGCCACCAGTACCCCGGTGATCACCGACCACAGCGAAACCCCGCCGCGTGCCGCCGCGACCTCGCGGTAGACCGGCGCCGGCGGCGGTCTATCTCGCATCGTCCCGGTGTCGTCGGCCGCGACCGTAGCGCCCGTATCCGCACGTCTTCTCAGGACCGGCATCTGTGACCTCCTCACCCACGTTTCCGAACCGCCCGATCCACGGCATCTATCCCCCTACCTCCGCCCCCGCTAACCCCGGCACGGTGGAGCGTCGGGCCCACCGGGAGCCCGCGGAGGTTGTCGTGCCCCAAGGATGCGGACCCCGGCAGGGTGGAGCGCCGGGTCCGCCGGCAGCCTTCGGCGACCCGCCCCGCGGAGGTTGCGGTGACCCAAGGATGCGGCCCGGGCCCGCTGTTCGCGTTCGCTCTCGTGACGGTCGGATCGGCGCCGCGCACTCTGGCGCTTGCCCGGCGTCTCGGCGGCTACGGCTGGGAACGCGGCCGCAAAAGCCCGATCCTTCTCGGTTGACCGAGACGAGGCGACGGATCGCGGCCCTTGTGCGCAGATCGGCCACGCCGGCTAGGGCGTGGATGCAGCCCTCTTGCCGCCTCTGCGGTTGAGGGAGTGGCGCCGAGGTCGGGGCGGTGACTCCGAAGACTGGCGGGATCAGCCCGGCACTCCGGGTGGCGGTCCTCGAGTCGCGCCGCAGGTCGGGGGCGACGCCGGGGACATATCGTCGTCGGAGACGGTCCCGGGTGCGGTCGTGAAGTGCACCGGGGTGCGACCTACTCGGAGGCACCCAGCGCCACTCCGACGCCGACGACGAGAACACCGCGGAGTGGGCCGTCTGGGCGGCTACCTGTCCGCGGGAACAAAGCGGTGTGGCGCCGGGGCATATTCGCCAACCAGAACGCCGCCTGCAAGCTGCGGAACCGCTTCACGATCCGGGCCGTGACCGAAGCTTTCGGCCTTGAGCACGGCACCACCGGGTCGGACCTCGAGGGGTCGGCGGTGCCCACACATCCCGGGCCGCCCGGCGTATCCGGG
>CADDZG010000068.1 GCA_902812355.1 Actinomycetota bacterium
GTGGTGGCTCGCTACCACGGCCGGCCGGCGGCGGAGGAGGCGGAAGCGGCCTTCGATCGGGTGTTCAGGGAGCACTCGGTCCCAGAGGACGTGACCGAGATCGACCTCCCGGCGACCGACGGCACCGTGTACCTGCCGGGCCTGCTCGCCGACCTCGGGCTGGCCCCGTCGCGCTCGGCGGCGAGGCGGCTGCTGGCCCAGGGCGGCGTGCGGATCGACGGCCGCAAGGAGCAGCGGGAGGAGGTTCCCGCCGGCGAGCTGCGTGGGGCGGTGCTGCAGGTCGGACGGCGCCGCTTCGTGCGCCTCGTATGAGACCCCCGGCCCCCGTGTGAGGCGCCTCGGGGGCTATGCGATACTGGGTGCGTGACCGTCGCAGGTCTCGAGCCGGGCGGTTGCAGGGTCGCTTACGGGCCTGGTAAGGTATATGGGCCCGAAGGGCATATTGACGTAGCAGGTCGCACCCCGTGAGGGGTGCCCGGGAGCACAACGGGAGCCGCGTATAGCCACCTGAGCAGCAGACCAGGTAGGACGTGGGTCGCCGTGGCTCCAGGGCCCGGCGTTTTTTGTTGGCCGGGCCGGATCGCTCCTTGAGAACTGAACAGCGTGCCCGTCGAGAAGCCTCATCGAGGCGAATCGACGATCAGTGGACCCCCGTTGGGACGTGGAACTTGCGTCCATGTCCTTGCGGAACCCAAACACGAAGATCCGGACGTGACGCCACAGTGATCTGAGGCGTTCGTTCCAGGACGAACTTTCCGGTGCCTACGGGTACCGGGAGATCTCTACGGAGAGTTTGATCCTGGCTCAGGACGAACGCTGGCGGCGTGCCTAATACATGCAAGTCGAGCGATCGGCCGGTTGGGGGTAACCCCGGCCGGTACGGAGCGGCGAACGGGTGAGTAACACGTGGGTAACGTACCCCTGACACCGGGATAACAACGGGAAACCGTTGCTAATACCGGATGATGCGTGCGGACCGCATGGCCTGCACGCCAAAGCTCCGGCGGTCAGGGATCGGCCCGCGGCCTATCAGCTTGTTGGTGGGGTAACGGCCTACCAAGGCTATGACGGGTAGCTGGCGTGAGAGCGTGGCCAGCCACACTGGGACTGAGACACGGCCCAGACTCCTACGGGAGGCAGCAGTAGGGAATCTTGCGCAATGGGCGAAAGCCTGACGCAGCGACGCCGCGTGTGGGATGAAGGCCTTCGGGTTGTAAACCACTTTCAGCAGGGACGAAGCCTTCGGGTGACGGTACCTGCAGAAGAAGCCCCGGCCAACTACGTGCCAGCAGCCGCGGTAATACGTAGGGGGCGAGCGTTGTCCGGATTCATTGGGCGTAAAGCGCGCGTAGGCGGCCGGCCGCGTCGGATGTGAAAGCTCGGGGCTCAACCCTGAGAGGCCATTCGATACGGGTCGGCTAGAGGCAGGTAGGGGAGAGTGGAATTCCTGGTGTAGCGGTGGAATGCGCAGATATCAGGAGGAACACCGGTGGCGAAGGCGGCTCTCTGGGCCTGTCCTGACGCTGAGGCGCGAAAGCTGGGGGAGCAAACAGGATCGGTATCGGTCCTCTTCAGCGGTGACGCTGATGCCTAAACCAGCTGTATCGGCGAACCTCCCGCACCCTGCTCGACGGCGGGGCGGGACGACGCCGAGGGAAGTCCGATGGCGGTCCGCAGCCTGCGAGCCAGGCTGCGGCCTGGCGGCCGGCACTGTGCCGGCCGGGAGGCAGATCCGGGTCACGGCCCGGATGCGGCCTCCCCCGGAGGTTCGGGTTGGAGAGCCCGGCCTCGCCGTCATCGGACCCCGTAGAGACCATACGCTGGCTCCCGGTTGCCGGGCCGGGATGATGACATGGTCCGACCTCACCGGTAACGGTGAGAGGCCGTCAGAGATGGCGGCCCGCCGGCGGACCTCCGATACGGAGTTCCCGCCGGTCGGTAGCCCGGATCCCGCGATGGGACCGGGTGAAAGTAACAGACGTGTAGATACCCTGGTAGTCCCAGCCGTAAACGTTGGGTGCTAGGTGTGGGGAGGCCTTCAACCCTCTCCGTGCCGAAGCTAACGCATTAAGCACCCCGCCTGGGGAGTACGGCCGCAAGGCTAAAACTCAAAGGAATTGACGGGGGCCCGCACAAGCGGCGGAGCATGTGGCTTAATTCGATGCAACGCGAAGAACCTTACCTGGGCTTGACATGCAGGGTAAAGCGGGTGAAAGCCCGTGTCCGTCAGGGCCCTGCACAGGTGCTGCATGGCTGTCGTCAGCTCGTGCCGTGAGGTGTTGGCTTAAGTGCCGCAACGAGCGCAACCCCTGCCCCTAGTTGCCAGCGGGTCATGCCGGGGACTCTAGGGGGACTGCCGGGGACAACTCGGAGGAAGGTGGGGATGACGTCAAGTCAGCATGGCCCTTATGCCCAGGGCTGCACACATGCTACATTGCCCGGTACAGAGGGCTGCGATCCCGCGAGGGGGAGCGAATCCCAAAAAGCCGGGCTAGGTTCGGATTGGAGTCTGCAACTCGACTCCATGAAGGCGGAGTCGCTAGTAATCGCAGATCAGCAATGCTGCGGTGAATACGTTCCCGGGCCTTGTACACACCGCCCGTCACACCACGAAAGTCGGGAACGCCCGAAGCCGGTGGCCCAACCCGCAAGGGAGGGAGCCGTCGAAGGCGGGCTCGGCGATTGGGGTGAAGTCGTAACAAGGTAGCCGTACCGGAAGGTGCGGCTGGATCACCTCCTTTCTAAGGAGCACTCCGATGAGGAGTTCCGACTCCTAGTTGAAGCCACCGATCGGTCGGTGCCGGCGACGGCACCGCCGGGCACGTTGTTCAGCTCTGAAGGAGCGACGCACAAGGGGCGCCGCAACGGCGCCCCTTGTGCGCGTCCGGCGGCGGTCGCGACCGCCTCCCGTATCCTGGGCGCATGACCCCTTCCCGGCCCCCGCGCCCTGCCCGGCGCGCGCCGCGGCACAGCCGGACCCCGGTGGAGGTCCCCGACGAGGTCGCCGCCGAGCTGCGCGCCACCGCGCGTCCCGGCAGGGCCGACCTCCTCGTACGGATCTACGGAGAGGCCGCGGCCGCGTTCCTCGACGACGACCTGAGCGAGGCGATCCGTCTCGGCGAGCGGGCCAAACAGCTCGCGCTGCGCTCAGCCGCGGCGCGCGAGCTTCTGGGCATCTCCTATTACCGTGCGGGACGCTACAGGGACGCGGCGCGCGAGCTCGCCGCTTTCCGGCGCATGACGGGTTCCGCGGAGCAAAACCCGGTGCTGGCCGATTGCTACCGCGCCCTAGGGCGTCCGGAGCGGGCGCTGGAGCTGTGCGACGAGCTCCGGGCCGCGCCGGTGAGCGAGGCTCTGCGCTTCGAGGGAGAGATCGTCGCCGCCGGGGCGCTCGCGGATGCGGGCAGGTTGGACGACGCGATCGCCCGCCTCGAGGCTCTCCCCCTCGAGCCCGACCAGGTCCGGGAGCACCACCTGCGCGCGTGGTACGCGCTCGCCGACCTGCTGGAGCGCAAGGGACGCTTCACCCAGGCCCGGGCATGGTTCGACGCACTCGCGGCGGCCGACGACGAGCTCACCGACGCGTCCGAGCGCGCCGCCCGGTTGCGGGTCCGCAACGCCTGAGCGAGCGGTCAGCCCGCCTGCTTCTTGTCGAAGTAGCGCATGTAGCCCCACGTGTTCATCCACGTCGACGTGGTGTTCTCGAGACGCTCGATCGCGTCGTCGTCGAGCCGGCCCTCCATCGCCTCCCGCGCCTTCTTGCCCACGATGCGGGCGACGTCGTCGAGCTCGGTGGCGGCGGCCCGTGCCTCCTCGACCCATCCCGCCCACAGGCGCAGGCCCTCGGCTGCGGCGTCGCACACCTCGTCGACGCCGGCGGGAGCCACGCCCCCATCCTGGGGACCGAAGTGGGTGAAGTAAACGCGCGTCGGACGCAGCGCTCGGATGCGCTCGATCGACGCCAAGGCCGCTTCGAGATCGAGCTCGGGCGGCGGCGTCGCCGGGCGTACGAGGCCCACGTCGGGCAGCCGCACCCCGAGCGCGTCGCCGCAGAAGAGGGTCCCGGTGGCGTCGTCGACGTAGGCGTGATGGTGGTAGGCGTGGCCCGGGGTGTCGTGTGCGGTGAGCGTGCGTCCGCCGAGGTCGATCACGTCGCCGTCGGACAGGGCGCGTATGCGGGCCGGGTCTATGGGGTCGATGCCGCCCCACAGACGCTCCATGTCGTCCCCGTAGATGCGCGTGGCGCTCTTCCACAGCTTGGTGGGATCGGCGAGGTGCGGCGCCCCGACCTCGTGCACGGCCACCGTCGCCTCGGGGAAGCGCTGCGCCAGGGTGCCGGCCGCGCCGGCGTGGTCGAGGTGGACGTGGGTGACGACGATCCAGTCGAGGCGGTCGACCCCCGCCGCCTCGAGGCCGCCGATGACGTTGTGGACGGTGTTGCGGGGACCCGTCTCGACCACGGCCGTGCGCTCGCCACGTACCACGAAGGCGGCGGTGATGGCGCTGATCCCGTGCATCTTGGTGTCGATGACGATGGGGTCGTCCACGTGGCCTCCTCGACGAGCCGGAGCGGTAGCGGCCGGGGGTAGCGTTGCCGCGATGGCCTCCGAGCGAAGGCCCTCGGCCGTCCTCATCGTCAACCCTAACGCGGGGCGTGTGAGCGACGCGACGCGCGCCGAGGTCGTGGCCGCGCTCGGGGCGCGCTTCGACCTCGAGGCCCACTCGACCACCGCGCGCGACACGGGAATCGCGCTGGCGGCGGCCGCCGCGGAGGCGGGAGCCGAACTCGTGATCGCGTTCGGCGGCGACGGCCACGTCAACGAGGTCGCCAACGGCGTCGCCGGCACCGCCAGCAGCCTCGGCATCGTCCCCGGCGGCACGATGAACGTGTTCGCCCGCTCGCTCGGGATTCCCACCGACCCGTTCGCCGCGATCGATCACCTGATCGACGCCCTGCGCCGGCCCGAGCGGCGAGTCCCGCTGGGCGTCATGGACGGGCGTTACTTCACCTTCGCCGCCGGTTGCGGGTTCGATGCCGAGGCCGCGAGCCGGGTCGAGCGCTACGTCCCGAGCAAGCGGCGTCTCGGCGAGGCGTTCTTCTACTGGAGCGCGCTGCGGGTCCTGGTGGGCACCCACCGGCATCGCAGCCCGTGGATCACGCTCAAGGGCGACTTCGGCGAGGAGCGCGTGGCGATGGTGGTGGCGAGCAACACCGGCCCCTACGCCTACCTCCTGGGTCGGCCGATCCACCTCGCCCCGCGCGTCCGTCTCGAAGGGGGTATCGACCTCTTCGCGCTGCGCAGGATGAAGATCGAAGAGCTGCCGATCTACGCGCTCGGCTGCGTGCTCGCCGGCGACCTCACCCGGCTGCCCGGCGCGCTGTACGTGCACGACCAGACGTGGTTCGAGCTCGCCGGAGACCGGCCCTTCGAGCGCCACGTCGACGGCGAGCCGCTGCCGCCGGCGATGCACGCGCGCTTCTCGGTCGCCCCCGGCGTGCTCAAGGTGAGGGCCTGACGGAGCCGGGACCGGCCGGGCGTGTGCTCGATGGCCGGGCATCCTCCGGGATGCGACCCGGAGGCGACGCCGGCCTCAGTCGAGCGGACGGAAGACGAGCCCGGTGATCGCCTTGGGCCAGAAGTAGCTCGCCTTCTGGGGCAGCCTCGCGCCCGAGGCGGCGACGTCGACGACCTCGGCAGGGGCGACCGGATCGACCAGGATCGCCACGTCGGCGTCCCCCGCGGCAACGAGCGCGCGCACGGCCTCGGCGTCCCGGCTGAAGCCGAGCTCGGCGAAGCCCTCCGGCAGCACGCGCGGCAGCACGAGCTCGTGCAGCACGACGACGTCGAGACGCCGCCACGCCGGGGGGCCCTCGAGCGCGCCGTCGACGTCCTCGTCGGACAGCACGAGGTGGAGCTCGTCCGACGGCAGCACGAAGGTATAGCGGTGGCCGTCTGCGGTCGGCGGATCCCCGGGACGGGCCCCCGCGTCGAGCAACCGGCGGCGCAGCTCGGCGGGATCGATCCCAACGCGCCCGTAGCGGTGGTAGGGGAGCACGAGCAGCGGTTCCGAGTCGGCGTCGACGCACAGGGTCATGACCGCAGAATGGGGGCCGGAGCCGCCGCGCTCCTCGTGATAGGCGAGTGCGGTCTCGTAGCGGTGGTGGCCGTCGGCTATGACGACCGGCAGCGACGCCACGGCCGCGCCGACCTCTGCCAGCGCCTCGCCGGGCACCGCCCACACCCGGTGGCGCACGCCGTCGGGATCCGTGAGGTCGCCGTCGGGAGGGGCGGCCGTGACCCGCTCGAGGGCGGCGCGGCCGGCGCCTGAGCCGCGGTAGATCGCGTACAGGGGTGAGAGGTTCACCGGGCACGCGCGCAGCAGGGCGAGGCGATCCGCCTTGGGGCCCGGCATCGTGCGTTCGTGCGGGAGCACGTCCCGGCCCCACGGTTGCAGGGTGAGGGCCCCGATCACGCCGGTCACCGTCCGGCTCGTGCCGTCGGGGGCGATGAAGTCCTGGCGGTAGACGTAGTAGCGCTCGTCGGGATCGGGGGCGAGGACGCCCTCCTGCAGCCACCTGCGGAAGGTGATCCCGACGTCGCGGTAGCCCTGCGGGTTGCCGCCGGTCTGGGCGAGCTCCAGGCGCACCGCGTTGTGGGGGTGCAGCTGGTGCAGGCGCCGCTGCTGCTCGGGCGAGATCACATCGTAGGGTGGGCAGGTGAGACGGCCGAGGTCTGAGGCGTCCCGGTAACGGATGCCGCGGAAGGGCTTGAGCTCGGCCACGAGCCCGGATGATATCTACAAGGGATGGACGGACAGCCGCGCGGCCCCCACTTCGGCGAGCAGGACCGTCGTCTGTCCTACGGCTCCTACCTCGCGGTCGACGAGCTGCTGTCGCTGCAGCGCCTGCTCAGCGACCCGCCCGCCCACGACGAGCTGTTGTTCATCGTCGTGCACCAGGCCTACGAGCTGTGGTTCAAGCTCGTGCTTTTCGAGCTCGGCTCGGCGCGCGACGCGATGTTCGCGGACGACACGACCCTTGCCCACCATCTGCTGCGGCGCGTGCACACGGTGGAAGAGGTCCTGATCGAGCAGATCGGCGTGCTCGAGACCATGGCCCCGGTGGACTTCCTCGAGTTCCGCCAGAACCTCGCACCGGCCTCGGGCTTCCAGTCGGTCCAGTTCCGTGAGATCGAGTTCCTGTCCGGGCTCAAGGACGAGCGCTACCTCTCCAGGCTGGTCCTCGACGACGCTCAGCTCGAACGGCTGCGGGCCCGGCTCGCCGAGCCCGACCTGTGGGATGCGTTCTGCGCTTTGCTCACCGAGCGAGGGTTGCCGATGCCCGACGACGATCCCCGGCAGCGTGCCGCGACCCTGCACGAGGTGTTGCGCAAGATGCACGAGCATCCCGAGGAGTTCGCGCTGGCCGAGGCGTTGCTGACCCACGACGAGCTCTTCGCCCGCTGGCGCTACCACCACGTGCTGATGGTCGAGCGCCAGATCGGCTCCAAGACCGGCACCGGGGGCTCGACGGGGGCGTCCTACCTGCGCACGACCCTCGGCAAACGCTTCTATCCGGAGCTGTGGGCCGCGCGCAGCGACCTGTGAGCGATCCGCTTGCCGGCGTCGCCGGCGTGGTGATGGACATGGACGGGGTCCTGTACCTCGCCGACCGCCCGATCCCCGGAGCTGCGGAGGCGGTGGAGCGCCTGCGGCGGCGAGGTCTGCCGGTGATCTTCTGCACCAACAACTCGAGCCGCACGCCGCAGCAGTACGTCGACAAGCTCGCCGGCATGGGCATCGCATGCGAGCCCGCCGACGTCCTCACCTCGGGAGAGGTCGCTGCCGCCCTCCTGGAGCGCCGAGGGTTCGCCGGGGCGCGGGCTATCGTGATCGGGCGCGACGGCATCCGTCGCGCGCTGGCCGGGATCGGCGTGGTGATCGACGACGACCCCGAGGTCACGCGCGCCGACCTCGTGGTGGTCGGATGGGATGTCGGTTTCGATTTCGTCAAGCTGCACCGGGCGTCGGCCGCGGCGCGCGCCGGGGCCGAGTTCGTCGCCACCAACGCCGACGCGACGTTCCCTCACGGCGACGAGCTGTGGCCGGGCGCGGGCTCGATCCTGGCGGCGGTGGAGACGGCGAGCGGGAGACGGGCCCTGGTGGTCGGCAAGCCCCACGCCCCGATGATGGAGGAGGCGCAACGCCGTCTCGGCGTGTCGGGGACCGTGGCGATGATCGGCGATCGTCCCGACACCGACCTCGAGGGGGCGGCGCGGCTCGGCTGGCGCACGATCCTCGTGCTGTCGGGCGTGACCCGGTCGGCCGACGGGGTCGCACCGGCCCCGGACGCGGTCGTGGGCTCGGTGGCCGAACTGGCGACGTGATCGGAGGTGGTGACGCTGCATCGCAACGCAGTGAGGGTGCAGGAGGCTCTCAGGGCGGCCGGCTCGGACGCGCAGGTCGTGACCCTGCCCGACAGCACGCGCAGCGTGGCCGAGGCTGCCCGGACGGTGGGAACCACCGAGGAGCGCATCGCCAAGAGCATCGTCTTCGCCAGCGGCGATTCGGGGGTGGTAGTGGTCGCTTCGGGGACCAACCGCGTGGCGCCGGACAAGGTCGCCGCCGTGATCGGCGCCCCCGTGACCCGTGCCGACGCCGACCGGGTGCGCGCGCTCACCGGCTTCCCGATCGGCGGCGTGCCGCCGCTGGCGCATGCGCGGCGGCTGCCCGTGGTCGTGGACCGGGACCTGCTGGAGCTCGATCGCGTATGGGCCGCAGCCGGGACCCCCAACGCGGTGTTCGCGATGGAACCCGACGAGCTCGTGCGAGTGTCGGGCGGGATCGTCGCCGACGTCAGGGCAGACTGACGGTCACCACGACGGCGGGCGCAGGGTGCGCGGAGGTTGGGGCCGTCCCCCGAGGAGCAATATCGCCAAGAGGCCGAACACGAACCCGCCGACGTGCGCCTGCCACGCCACGCCGGGCTGGGGGATCAGCACCTGGAACAGCACCCACAGCCCCAGCACTATCCACGCCGACATCGGGATGAAGGTGAAGAAAAACAGGATCGGTACGAGCACGTTGACGCGCGCCCGGGGGTAGAGCACGAAGTAGGCACCGAGGACCGCGGCGACCGCACCGGACGCACCGACGGCGCCTACCGGCGAGGACAGGTTTGCGAGCATCTGCACGAAGGCGGCGACGAAGCCGCCGGCGAGGTAGAAGAGCACATACCTGAAGCGCCCGAGCCAGTCCTCGACGTTGTTGCCGAAGACCCACAGGAACAACATGTTGCCGCCGACGTGCAGGATGCTGGCGTGCAGGAACATCGATTCGAGGATCCCGAGCAGGATCTGGGGCAGCGAGCGCTGCGGGATCGGGACGACGCGCTGGCCGACCCTCACGGCGTCGAAGCGGCAGCGGTCTTCCAGCTGACAGGGGGCCGGCGCGTGGCGCACGAAGAACGCTTCGGTGCGCGCTGGGGTGGCCACCAGGGACGGAGGGCCCGGCTGCAGGAAGTAGACGACGATGTTGATCGCGATCAGCGCGATCGTCACCCATGAGGTGCGCCGGGTGGGGTTCTCGTCCGAGATGGGGATCAGCTCGAGCATCGCTGCGAGTATAGGTTTGGGATGGCCGGGAACGGCCTGTGGCCGCCGCCGGCCGCCGGTGACCTCCGGCGTCGATTGCCGCCACGCTGGAAGGAGGCTGGGATGCGCGACGAGCTACGCCGCATGGCCCTGTTCACCTCGGGGGTCGCCGAGCTGACTCGCAACCGCGCCGAAGACCTAGTCAAGGACCTCGTCAAGGCCGGGGAGGTCGGCCGCGACCAGGCTGCCGGCATGGTCAAGGAGCTGCTCGAGCGGTCGCGTGCAAACCGCACCGAGCTCGTGCGCCTGATCCGCAGCGAGATCAACCACCAGATCGACTCCCTCGGGCTCGCCACCAAGCGCGACGTCGAACGTCTCGAACGCCGCGTCGCCCGCCTCGAAGGGCGGCCCGCCGCGTCGGGCACGCGCAAGACGTCGAAGACCACGACCCGAGCGGCGGGCGGGCGCAGAAGCAGCTCCGGCGGCTCCGCCACCCGCCGCCGTGGTGCATCCGGTCCGGGCCCCGGGGAGACGCGCTCCGGTGGGGGCGGCGTGGTTGCATAGGAGCCATGGATGCCGAACCCCGCCCCGAGGTCCTCGCTCGGCTCGCCGCGGCCGAGCGCGAGGACACCTCCGACGCAGACCGCTTGGCGCTGCTGCACTCACTGCACGGCGAGCTCGAGGGCGAGCTCGAGCGGGACGGTGACGCGCCGGAAGGCTCGGCTTGACGCCGAGCTCGTGCGCCGCCGACTGGTGCCGTCCCGCACCGCGGCGCGGCGGGCGATCGAGTCCGGTCTGGTGACTGTCGCCGGGCTGCCGGCGACCACCCCCGCGACCCTCGTGAGCCCGGCCGACCCGGTCGCCGTCTCCGGTCCCGGTCGCCGTTACGTATCCCGCGGCGGCGACAAGCTCGACCACGCCTTGCGGGTGCTCGAGGTCGAGGTCACCGGGCGCCGGTGGCTCGACGCGGGGGCGTCGACCGGCGGGTTCACCGACCGCCTCCTGCAGGGCGGCGCCGCCGCGGTCGCGGCGGTCGACGTCGGCTACGGCCAGCTGCATTGGGAGCTGCGCAACGACCCGCGCGTCGTGGTGCTCGAGCGCACCAACGTCAGGCATATCCAAGCCTCGGATCTGCCGTGGCCGGTGGACGCGGTGGTCGCCGACCTGTCGTTCATCTCACTGACCCTCGTGCTGCCCGCCCTGCGCGCCGCGGCGCCCGGCGCCGGGGATCTCCTGCTGCTGGTCAAGCCGCAGTTCGAGGCCGGGCGCGCGGCGGTTGGGCGCGGCGGGGTGGTACGCGACCCGGCGG
>CADDZG010000069.1 GCA_902812355.1 Actinomycetota bacterium
CGGCAGCGTGCTGCCGACCCAGGGCAGCGCCAACCCCGCCCTCACGATCATGGCCCTGGCGGCGCGCGCCGCCGATCTCATGGCCGGCCCCCGCCGCTGAGTCCGTGCCGGGCTGCTCGACCTCGGCGCCGGGGACCGCGACCGAGGTGCCGTCAGCGGCCGGTGTCGGGCGGGGTCACGGGGAGCCCGGCGACCCACGGGCGCGCCTGCTCGATCTGTGCCGCCAGCCGTATCAGCACGGCCTCGCCGGCGGGAGGGCCGGCCAGCTGGACCCCCACCGGGAGCCCTTCGGGCGTGCGCTGCAGCGGCACCGACACCGCCGGCTGGCCGGTGAGGTTGAAGATCGGGGTAAACGGCACGAACAGCGCGGCGCGCATGAACTGGGCCCACGGGTCCTGCTCTTGCTCGCGGATCCAGCCGACCTCCACGGGGGGCAGGGCGAGCGTCGGGGTCACCAGCACGTCGTAGCTCTCCCACAGGGCGGCGACCCGCCGGCACAGCCGGCTGAGCTCGACCACGGCGCGCACGTACTCGATGCTTGAGGTCTGGCGGGCCGCCTCTGTGAGCGCCGCGTTGAGGGGCTCGAAGGCGCTCGGGTCGTCGATCCCCGTGGGCGCGGTGAGGGTCTGCCACACCCGGGTGAAGAGCGGCATCAGGTCCAGGCTCGACCAGTCCGGGGTGGCGCGCTCGACGTCGTGACCGAGGGACTCGAGCAGCCTGGCGGCGTCTTCGGCGGCGTCCACGCACGCCGTGTCCACCGGCGCGCCGGTGGGGGTCTCGGTGGTGAATGCGATGCGCAGGGAACCGGGGTCGGCCCCGACCTCCTGCGCGAAGGGGCGCTCGGGCGGCGGGGCGAGGTAAGGGTCGCCGGTTTCGTAGCCCGACATGACGTCGAGCAGCGCGGCGGCGTCGGCCACCGTGCGGGCAAGGGGCCCGTTGGTCGACCATCCCTGCAGGGACTCGCCCACCAGGGGGCCCGAGGACACCCGCCCGCGCGACGGCTTGATCCCGAACAGCCCGCAGCACGAGGCCGGTATCCGTATCGAGCCGCCGCCGTCTGAACCCTGCGCCACGGGGGCCATGCCGGTGGCCACCGCTACCGCGGCACCGCCCGACGACCCGCCGGGCGTGCGCGAGGGGTCCCACGGGTTGCGGCACACCCCGTTGAGGTCGGATTCGGTCACCGGGATCGTGCCGAACTCGGGGGTGTTGGTCTTGCCGATCACGATGAACCCGGCGCGCTTCAAGCGCCGTACGACGTAGGCGTCCCACTCGGGCACGAAGCCTGCGAACGGTTTGCTCGAGTACGTGGTGCGGATCCCGGCCGTCTCGGTGAGGTCCTTGATCGGGATCGGCACGCCGAAGAAGGGGGGCAGATTGTCGCGTCCGTCCTCGAGGATGCGCCGGGTCTTGTCCCGAGCATCGGACAGCGCCTCGTCGGCGGAGATCGTGACGAAGGCGTTGAGGGCGGGGTCGAGGTCCGCGATGCGCTCGAGGTGAGCGACCACGAGGTCCTCGGGGGTGAGCTCGCCGCGGCGCACGGCCGCCGCCTGCTGCAGCGCGGTCATGGCTACGACGTCCTGCACCGCATCCCTCCTTCTGGGCGCGCACCGGACGGGCGCAGTCTAGGGGCTCGCCGCTCGCAGCCGCTGCCTCCCCCGGATGGGGGAGGGAGGTCCCCCGTATGGGTTGTGCTTAACCTGCTGCGGGGCGGTGCCGACCTCGCGGGTAGGTGCCCCTCGGGGGGCGTGACCGACCGGCGGCGGCGGATGGACGTGGACGAGCAGGCGGGAAACACGATCGATCACCTCACGGGGTTGCTCCAAGCGACCCGTCTGATCGGCAGCGAGCGCAGCCTCGACTCGCTCCTCGACTCGCTCGCGGGCATCCTCGCGCGTTCGCTTGGCTACGGAGCCGTGGTGGTCAACCTCTACCGCCCCCAGTTCGACGACCTTCTGGTCACGGCCGCTTACGGCGACGACCAAGCGCGGGAGATGCTGATGGGCAGGTCCTACCCGCTGTCCGCCTTCGCGCCGCTGATGCAGGAGCGCTTCGACCTCGGCGGCGTCTACTACGTGCCCCACGACGCGGTCGACTGGGACTCGCTCGACCTCGACTTCTACGTGCCCAGCGCAGAGGCAGGCGACGGTCCCGACGCGTGGCACCCGGAGGACAGCATCATGGTCCCGATGGTGGGGGCCGGGGGCGACCTGATCGGCATCTTGTCGGTCGACGAACCCCTCAGCGGGCGCCGGCCCTCGGGACGTCATGTCGACCTCATGGTCGCCTTCGCCCGGCACGCGACCGCGGTGGTCGAGGCGGCGCAGCGTCGCCTCGCCGACGAACGGCTGCGGTGCGCGTTGCACCAGCTGTTGGCCGTGTCGGCGCAGATCACCGGCAGTGTGTCCACCGACGAGGTGCTGCGCTCGGTGTGCGAGGCGATCGGCACCGCGCTCGGTTTCCGCAAGGTGGTCCTGTTGCTGCACGACGGCACCGAGCACCTGCGCCTGGCCGCGTCCCACGGGTGGACCGAGAGCTCCGACCTCGTGTTTGAGCGCGCGCACGTGGCCGCTTTGCTCGAACCCCGCTTCGAGGTCGAGGGCTGTTACCTCCTCACCCGGGAGCAGGGCCTGGAGCGGTGGCCCGACCGGGACCAGCTGTATCCCTCCAGGTTCAACGGGCGAGGACCGCGGGCGTGGATCGATCACTGGCTGATCGTGCCGCTGCGTACCCAGGAGGATCCCCTGCACGGGGTGGTGTGGGTCGACGAGCCCGAGGACCTGCTGCTCCCCTCCGCCCAGCAGCTGCAGGCCTTGCGGGTGTTCGCCGACCAGGCGACGATGGCGCTGATGTCCGCGGCCCGCACGGAGGAGCTGTGGCGCAGCCACACCACCCTGAGCCACCGGGCGTCGCACGACCCGCTGACCGGCCTGGGCAACCGCACGCTGCTCTCCGAGCGCCTCGGCGCGAGCCTCGCCGACGACCGGCGCCAGCCGGTATCGCTGCTGTACATCGACCTCGACGGCATGAAGGAGATAAACGACACCCTGGGGCACGACGCCGGCGACCAGGCGCTCGCCGACACCGCGGCGCGGCTGGTGGCCTCGGTGCGCCCCGAGGATTCCGTGATTCGCCTCGGCGGCGACGAGTTCGTGGTCGTGCTGCCGGGCTGTGGTGAGGCCGGAGCCCGGGCTGCCGCCGACCGCATCCTCGCCGCCCTCGAAAGGCCTTTCGTGGTGGCGGGCGCCGAGGTGTGCCTGGGGGCGAGCATCGGGGCGGTGACCTCGACCCCCGGGGCCGACGAGCACGAGCTGCTGCGGCGGGCCGACGCACTGATGTACTCGGTCAAGCGCTCCGGGGGCAACGGTTGCGCTCACGCCACCCTCGCGCCCCCGTTGTGAGCTCCGGGTCCACCAACGCCGGCCATCCGCGGCGGTGGGTTAGGCTTACCTAACTGCTAGGCTGTAAGCGTTCGTGGGTCCTGCCTGGGGCCGTGAGGCGGGTCACCGGCCCGCTGCACCCGTTACCCGGCCCCCGGGCGCCGATCGGAGCAGGAGGCACATGACCGAGAAGCTGACCAAGGACGCGGTGCGCCGGCTGTCGGACGCCTTCGGCGAGCCCGGCTGGATGACCGACCGCCGCCTCGCCGCGTTCGACATCTTCGACAAGCTCGAGCTACCCGATCCCAAGTCCGAGGAGTGGCGCTACACCGACGTCAGGGGCTTCGACCTCACGCGCTTCGCGGCTCCCATCCCGGGCGCCAGCCGCCCCGAGCTGCCGCCCGACGTCGAGGCCCTCGGTGTGATCGTGACCGACCTGCCCGGCGCGGTCGCCGATCACGAGGACCTGCTCAAGGAGCACTTCTTCACCGAGGTCCCGGTCGACGAGCACAAGTTCACCGCGCTGCACGGCGCCTTCCACAGCGACGACATCTTCGTGTTCGTGCCCCGGGGCGTGGAGGTGACGGTCCCGATCGAAGTCGTGCGCAGGCTGCCGGCCGGCGGATCGGCGTTCCCGCACACCACGATCGTGGTGTCGGGGCAGGCGTCCCTGACCTTCGTCGACCGCTTCGCCTCCGAGGATCTGCTCGAACCGGCTTTGTGCTCGTCGGTGGTGGAGGTCGAGGCGGGTCCCGGAGCGACGGTCAACTACATCTCGCTCCAGGACTGGGGCCGCGGCGCCCACCATTTCCAGACCCAGCGCTTCACCGGCAACCGGGACGCCACGGTGCGCAGCCTCGCGGTCCAGCTCGGCGCCAGTTTCGCCCGGACCCAGGTGGAGTCGGTGCTGCGCGGTGAGGGCTCGTTCTCGGAGATGCTGGGCTTGTACTTCGCCGACACCGACCAGCACTTCGCCCAGCGCACCCTCCAGAGCCACGACGCTCCGCACGCGACCTCGGACCTCCTCTACAAGGGCGCCCTCAAGGAGCGGGCCCGCTCGGAGTACTCCGGTCTCATCCGGGTGGCGCGCGGCGCTCAGGGCACCGATGCCTACCAGGCGAACCGCAACCTCGTGCTGTCCGACGAGGCGATGGCGCACTCGATCCCCCAGCTCGAGATCCAGGCGAACGAGGTCCGCTGCACCCACGGGGCCACGGTGTCGCCGGTCGAGGAGGAGCACCTCTTCTATCTCATGAGCCGAGGGATAGACCGCCTCACGGCCCAGAAGCTGATCGTGTTCGGCTTCTTTGGCGAGGTGCTGGACCGCATACGCGTGCCGGGGGTCCGTTCCGAGCTGTCCGACGCGATCGCCCGCAAGGTCGAGGGCGGACGCAGGTTGGAGGTGGCGGTGTGAGCGACGCCTTCACCCCCGTGGCCAAGCTCGCCGACATCCCCGACGGGGGCATGATCCAGGTCCGGCTGGACGGCACCCCGATCGGCCTCTACCGCGTGGGCGAGCGTGTCTACGCGATGAACGACCTGTGCACGCACGAGGAGGCGTTCCTCAGCGAGGGCTACTTCGATCCCGACGAGCTCGAGGTCGAGTGCCCGTTGCACGGCTCGTGCTTCAACGTCGCCGACGGTTCCGTCCGCATCCTTCCGGCGACCAAGCCGGAGATCACGTACGAGGTAAGGATCGAGGACGGCGAGGTGCTCGTCGGTCCTCCACGCGACCCCAAGGAGTGAGAGCCATGGCGGATCCCCTGTTGCAGATCGAGGACCTGCATGCGACGGTAGAGGACCGTGAGATCCTCAAGGGCCTGAATCTCACGGTCGACAAGGGCGAGATCCACGCCCTCATGGGCCCCAACGGATCGGGCAAGTCGACCCTCGCCTACGTGCTGATGGGCCGTCCCGGTTACGAGGTGACCCGGGGCAAGGTGCTCTACAAGGGCGAGGACATCCTCGGGCTGGCGCCGGACGAGCGCGCCCAGCGCGGCATCTTCCTCGCCTTCCAGTACCCGACCGAGGTCCCGGGTGTGTCGGTGGTCAACTTCCTGCGTACCGCGTACAACACGATCCATCCCGACGACGAGAAGTCGGCGATCGCCTTCCGCATGTACCTGCAGGAGAAGATCGACCTGCTGGAGATCCCCGAGGAGCTGGTCGACCGCTACGTCAACCAGGGCTTCTCGGGAGGCGAGAAGAAGCGCAACGAGATCCTGCAGATGGCCGTCCTGCGCCCCGAGCTGGCGATCATGGACGAGACCGACTCGGGGCTCGACATCGACGCGCTGCGTCACGTCTCTGAGGGCGTCAACAAGCTGATGAGCGACGACATCGGCGTGATTCTCATCACCCACTACCAGCGCCTGTTGAACTACATCCGGCCCCACTTCGTGCACGTGCTGATGGGCGGGCGCATCGTGACCTCGGGCGGCTTCGACCTCGCCGAGCGGCTCGAGGCCGAGGGTTACGCTGGACTGGGCCAGGAGCTCGGACTGGCCCGTGAGGAGTACGTCGAGGAGGAGGGTGCAGCTGTCTGAGCAGCCCGGCGGCCGCCGGGCCGCCCCCGGGCCCGGGGGATTCGACCCCGAGGTCGTCCGCAAGGACTTCCCGGTCTTCGAGCACCCGGTGCACGAGGACAAGCGGCTCGTGTACCTCGACTCCGCGGCGACCGCGCAGAAGCCGCGTGCGGTGATCGAGCGCGTCGTGCGCTTCTACGAGACCGAGAACGCCAACGCCCACCGCGGGATCTACGAGCTGGGGGAGCGGGCGACCAAGGCCTACGAGGACGCCCGCGAGACCTGCGCCCGCTTCGTCAACGCCGCCACTCCGCGCAGCATCGTCTTCACGCGCGGGACCACGGAATCGATCAACCTCGTGCGCTACGCGTGGGGGCGTGCGAACGTGCACGAGGGCGACGAGATCCTGGTCACCGAGATGGAGCACCATTCCAACCTCGTGCCGTGGCAGATGCTGTGCGGGGAGACCGGGGCGACCCTCCGGCACCTCCCGATCGACGAGCGCGGCCTGCTGCGTACCGATCTGCTGGACGGGCTCGTCACCGAGCGCACCCGCCTGGTGTGCGTGTCGCACATGTCCAACGTGCTGGGCACGATCAACCCGGTGCGCGAGGTCGCCGACGCCGCCCACGCCGTCGGCGCCCTGGTGCTGGTCGATGCGGCCCAGAGCGCACCGCACCTCGGGGTCGACGTCGCCGCGCTCGACTGCGACTTCCTCGCCTTCTCGGCCCACAAGCTGTGTGGTCCGACGGGGGCCGGCGTCCTCTACGGGCGCGAGTCGGTGCTGGAGGACATGCCGCCCTTCCACGGCGGGGGAGAGATGATCCGCGAGGTGTGGTCCGATCGCGCCACCTACAACGAGATCCCCTACCGCTTCGAGGCCGGCACGATGAACATCGCCCAGGTGGTCGGCATGGCCGCGGCGATCGATTACATCACCGCCCTCGGGCTCGATGCGATCCGCGCGCACGAGCGCGAGCTCACCGCCTACGCCCTCGACGCGGTCGCGTCCACGGGGGCCGAGATCTACGGACCGCCGACGGCCGAGCAGCGCGGAGGGGTGGTCGCCTTCAACCTCCCGGAGGTGCATCCGCACGACCTGGCGACGATCGTCGACGAGGACGGCGTGTGCATCCGCGCCGGGCACCACTGCGCCCAGCCGCTGATGCGGCGTCTGGGCGTCCCGGCGACGGCCCGTGCGTCGATGTACCTCTACAACACGCGCGACGACGTGGATGCCCTGGTGGCGTCGCTCGAGCAGGCCAAGGGCTGGTTCTCGTGAGCCGGTGGGCGTCCCGGCCGCTATCCGCCGGCCCGACTAGGATGGGGCGGACATGAGTCTCGAGGACCTGTACAAGGAGGTCATCCTCGACCACTACCGGTCGCCGCGCAACAAGGGCCGCCTCGATCCTCACGACGTGCGGCTCGAGCGCAACAACCCGCTGTGCGGCGACGAGATAGAGCTGTTCCTGCGCTTCGACGGCGACGACCTCGAAGCGATCGCTTTCGAGGGCAAGGGATGCTCGATCTCCCAGGCGTCGGCGTCGATGATGACCGAGAAGGTCGCCGGGCTGCCGGCGAAACAAGCGCGGGCGATCGCCGAATCGATCAAGGCGATGATGGCGGGCGAAGAGGACGGCGACCCCGACGTCCTCGGCGACCTCGTCTCGCTCAAGGGCGTGGTCAAGTACCCGGTGCGCATCAAGTGCGCGCTGCTGGGCTGGAACACGCTTCTGGAAGGGCTCGAAGAGGCGGGACGAGCCTGAACCCGCCCGCGCGGAGGTGACGGGGCTCGGCCCACGCCGCAGGCGCGGCGCCGCCCTGAGGGGCGGGCCATCGATGTCCCGGCGCCTCGGCGACGGACGATCGGTGACGGCGCGCGCCCGCGTCGCGGCGCGCGATCTGTGGGGCCTGGTGTCCCGCCGCACGGTCGGCGGCATCATCGCCGTGGCCACGGTCGTGATGTTCGGGCTCGGCATCGTGCTGCCCGTGGTCCCGCTGTATGCGCGCTCGCTGGGCGCGTCGGTCGCCGGCGCCGGCGTGTTCGTATCCGTGTACGGCTTCGTGCGGCTCGCCACAGACGTCGCCGGAGGACGGCTCACCGACAGGATCGGCGTCCGGGCCGCGACGCTGGCGGGGTTGGTGGTGCTCGCCGCGGGTGCCGCGGCGACCGGGGCGATGGGCTCCTACGGAGCGGCGCTCGGGTGCTGGGCGCTCACCGGGGCCGGCTCGGCGCTGGTCTTCGCCGCGCTCTACTCCTATCTGCTGCAGACGGTGGAGAGCCACGAAATGGCACGGGTGCTTGGGCTCTTCTACGGATCCTTCAACGTCGGCATCATCGCCGGGGGACCGGCCGGCGGTTTCCTCGCCCAGGCGTTCGGGCTCTCGGCCCCCTTCTTCGCCTATGCGGTGCTGCTCGTGCTCGCCTGCGCGGTCTACGTCATGATCGTGCGGGCCCCGGCGGCCCGGGCCTCCACGGGGACGGCGGCACCGCCGCTCAAAAAGGCCCTGCGCGCCCTGCTCGGGCGGCGCGCCTTCGTCACCGCGTGCCTGGGCACGATGTCCTATCTGTGGCTGGTGGCTGCGGTCTTCGACACGCTGGTCCCGCTCAAGGGCAAGATCGAGCTCGGCATGTCCACCGCGGGGATCGGCGTCCTGTTTGGGGTGGCCACGTTTGCGGAGCTCGTGACCCTGTATCCGGCCGGAGCGGTAGCGGACCGCGCTGGGCGGATCCGGGTGCTGGTGCCTTCGACTGCGGCACTGGCCGTGCTCACGGCGGTGGCCGGCTTCGCTACGACCGCGCTGTGGTTCGGGATCCTGCTGTGCCTGCTGTGCCTCGCGTCGGGCTTCTCGGGCGTCCCGCCGGCCGCGATGTTGAGCGACGTCGTTCCCGACGAGCTGTCCGGCACCGGGGTCGGCGTGTTCCGCTTCAGCGGCGATCTCGGCTTCGTGTTCGGGCCCCTGCTCGCATCCTGGGGCGGCGAGGCGGCCGGCTTCCCGGTCGCCTTCGCCCTGTCGGCGCTGCCCTGCGTCGCGGTCGTGATCCTCGGGTACAGAACGCCGGAGACGCTGCGGCGCTCCACGGGCGGCCCATACGCTCCCGGCACGCCGGCCGGACCCGAGACGTGACCGCCGAGACCACTTACGACTATTCACACTTTGCAAAGAGGAGCATCGTCTGGTAGGAGTTAATGCATGCCTCAGCTCGGTGACGACGCCGCCACCCGCACCGCCAAGGTCCTGTCGCTGCCCACCCGGGCGGCGATCCTCTCCTATCTGCTCACGACCGGCCCCAAGACGGTCAAAGAGATCGCCGACCACTTCCAGATCCACACCAACGTCGCCCGCGCCCACCTCGATCTCATGACCGAGGCGGGCTTCCTGCTGACCGAGACGCGCCGAAGAGCCAAGGGCCGGCCGGCCAAGGTGTACTTCACGTGGGAGGGCGAGGCGGGGGCCCTGGAGGAAGCCGGCGTGGACGTCCCCGAGCAGCGGGCGGGCATGGGACGCGAGCTCGAGGTCGAGCTGCGCATCCTCGAGCGCATGCTGTCGGACGCCGCCGAGCAGGTGGGGCGGATCCGCGAGTTGATCGAACACGGCAAGCACGGCCGCAAGGAGGGAGAGCGCGATGGCTGAGTACGCCAACCCCGACGTCCTCGTCGACACCGCATGGCTCGAGTCCAAGCTGGACGACGACTCGATCGCCGTGATCGAGGTCGACGAGGACACCACCGCCTACGAGAAGGGCCACATCCCCGGCGCGGTGGCGCTCAACTGGCAGACCGACCTGCACGACCTTCCGAGGCGTGACTTCGTCTCGTCGCGCCAGCTCGCCGATCTGCTGGGACGCAAGGGGGTGTCCTCGGAGCAGACGATCGTGCTCTACGGGGGCAACAACAACTGGTTCGCCGCCTACGCCTACTGGCTGTTCAAGCTGCGCGGCGTGGACAAGGTCAAGCTCCTCAACGGGGGTCGCAAGAAGTGGGAGCTCGAGAGCCGTCCGCTGACCCAGGAGGAGCCAAACGTCACGCCCACCACCTTCGAGATCGGCCCCGAGCGTCCCGAGCTGCGGGCGCTGCGGGACGAGGTGCTCGCGGCGGTCGGCAGTGGCGACCGCGCCTGGGTCGACGTGCGCTCGCCCGAGGAGTTCCGCGGCGAGCTGATCGCGCCGCCGCACCTGCCCCAGGAGCAGGCCCAGGTGCCGGGTCACATCCCCGGTGCGAGCAACATCCCCTGGTCCAAGGCGGTCAACGACGACGGAACCTTCCGCAGCGCCGACGAGCTACGCGACCTGTACGCCTCCGAGGGCATCACCGGCGACAAGCCGACGATCGCCTACTGCCGGATCGGCGAGCGTGCGGCCCACAGCTGGTTCGTCCTGCACGAGCTGCTCGGCTACGACAACACCAAGACCTACGACGGGTCCTGGACCGAGTACGGCAGCCTCGTCGGGGTCCCCGTCGAGCGCTAGGAGGACGGTCCGGGCGCCGCGTGGTGTCCCGAGCGCAGCGCGCCTGCGCCTCTAAGCTGAGGCGATGGCGCGCGCAGCGGACGAGCAGACGGTCACCGTGGTGTGCTTCGGCGCGCTGCGGGACCACCTGCCTGCCGGGTCACGGGGCAACCGGACGACGGTGCAAGTGGCACGCGGTGCGACCGTGGCCGACGTCGTGGCGGCCCTCGGGATCCCCGAGGGCCGCGTGTTCATGGTCCTGGTCGACGGCGACCGCGCCGAGCCCTCTCGCAGGCTGGCCCCCGGCGACGAGGTGACGCTGATGCCGCCGTTCGCCGGGGGCGCGCCGGGGCGCACCGCGGGATCGCCACGCCCGCTGCGCTCCTTCGAGCCGGCCACGGGCAGGGTCG